>DASSRV010000265.1:0-5344 GCA_035701605.1 Gammaproteobacteria bacterium | reverse complement strand
TCGGCCTGTTCATGGCCTTGGGCATGGGCGCGAACGATGTCGCCAACGCCATGGGCACTTCGGTGGGCTCGCGCGCAATCAGCATCAGGCAGGCCCTCATCATCGCCGCGCTCTTCGAATTCGGCGGCGCGGTGCTGGCCGGCAGCAACGTCACGGAAACCGTCCGCAACGGCATCGTGATGCCGCACGTCTTCGACGCCGCACCGCGACTGCTGATCTACGGCATGTTGTCGTCGCTGCTGGCCGCAGGACTGTGGCTGCTGGTGGCCTCGAAACGCGGTTGGCCGGTGTCCACCACGCATTCCATCGTCGGCGCGATCGTCGGCTTCGCGTTGGCGAGCCGCGGCAGCGAAGCGGTGCAATGGGGCAACGTGGCCTACATCGTCACCAGTTGGGTGATCTCGCCGATCGTGGCCGGCGTGCTGTCGTACCTGATTTTCCGCAGCGCGTTGCGACTGATCCTGGAGCACGACCAGCCGCTGGTGCAGGCCAGGCGTTACGTGCCGTTCTACATGTTCCTGGCGGCGTTCATCCTGACGCTGGTGACGCTGTTGAGCGGCCTCAAGTACCTGCATCTGGTGATCTCCCATGTACAGGCCTACGTCGCGGCCGCCGGCATCGGCACCATCGTCGCGCTGATCGGGAAGTTCTTCATCGAGCGTATCAGGATCGAGGACGGCAGCGCACGCGAACTGCATTTCGCGAGCGTCGAGCGCGTGTTCGGCATCCTCATGATCTCGACCGCCTGCTGCATGGCGTTCGCGCACGGTTCCAACGACGTCGCCAACGCGGTCGGTCCGGTGGCGGCGGTGGTGGCGGTGGCGCAATCCGGCGTGGTGAGCCACAACATCGGCATCTCGATCTGGATCCTGGTGCTGGGCGGCATCGGCATCGTGATCGGTCTTGCCACCTACGGCCGTCGCGTGATCGAGACCGTGGGCCGCGAGATCACCGACCTGACGCCGAGCCGCGGCTTCGCCGCGGAACTCGCCGCCGCCAGCACCATCGTGATGGCGTCCTCCACCGGCATGCCGATCTCGACCACGCACACGCTGGTGGGCGCGATCCTGGGCGTGGGCTTCGCACGCGGCATCGCGGCCATCAACCTGCAAGTGGTGCGCACCATCATCCTGTCCTGGATCGTGACCGTACCGGTTGGCGCGGCATTGTCGGTGGCGATTTTCTACCTCGTGCGCCTGCTGCTGCCGGGCTGAGGACGCGAGCACCCCATGAGCCAGGCTCCCGATCGTTACGCCGTCATCGGCCATCCGGTTGCACACAGCCGCTCACCGCAGATCCATGCCGAATTTGCACGCCTGACCGGACAACCGGTGCACTACGCGCGCATCGAGGCGACGGCGGACGGTTTCATCGCGGCGGTGCGCGAATTCCTGGTTTCCGGCGGACGCGGCCTCAACGTCACGCAGCCGTTCAAGGAGCAGGCGTTCGCGCTGTGTCACGTGCACACCCCGCGTGCGCAGCGCGCACGCGCAGTCAACACCTTGTACGTGCACGAGGATCACACGCTGGCCGGCGACAACACCGACGGTGCCGGGCTGGTGTCGGACCTGCGCCGCAATCATCAATTGACGCTACGCGGCAGCCACGTGCTGATCCTGGGGGCGGGCGGCGCGGCGCGCGGCATCCTGCCGGCGCTCATGGACCAGCAACCGGCCGGCATCCGGCTTGCCAACCGCACCGCGGCGCGCGCGCGGCACCTCGCCGCTTCCCTCGAGGGCGAACAGCGCATCGCGGGCGGCGGTTATGACGAGCTTGATGCCTGCAACGGTTTCGATCTCGTCATCAACGCCACCTCCGCGAGCCTGAGCGGCGAGCTGCCGCCGTTGCCGAGCGACCTGCTGAATCCCGGTGCGGTGTGTTACGACCTGAGCTACGCAGATCGGCCCAGCCTGTTCATGCACTGGGCAGAGCGCGAGGGCGCCGCACAGGTGCTGGATGGTTGGGGCATGCTGGTGGAACAGGCTGCGGAATCGTTCTACGTGTGGCGCGGCGTGCGGCCGCCCACGGCCACGCTGCTGGCACTGCATCCGTGACGACATCCGCCTCCCGCAGCCTGCCACGCCGGCTCGGCACCTGGAGCGGCACCGCCATCGTGGTCGGCGTCATCATCGGCAGCGGCATCTTTCGCGTGCCCTCGCCGATCGCGGCCGAAACCGGCTCGCTGACCGGCGTCGCGCTGGTGTGGATCGCGGGCGGACTGGTGACACTGTGCGGCGCACTCTCGGTCGCGGAGCTGGCCGCGATGTTCCCGCAGGCCGGCGGTCCCTACGTATATCTGCGCGAAGCCTACGGGCGACCGCTCGCGTTCCTGTTCGGCTGGATGCTGCTCCTGACCACGCCGTTCTCCTGGGCGGCGCAGGCGCTCACGTTCGCGGAATACCTCGGCAGCGTGGTGCGGCTGTCGCACGACACCACGCACCTGATTGCGGCCGGCCTGATCGCGCTCATCTGCATCGCGCATTTCCGCTCCGTGCGTCTCGGGGCCTGGGTGCAGAACCTTTCCACCGGTGCCAAGGTGCTGGCGCTGGTGGTGTTGGCGCTGCTGCTGTATGCGTTCGCGCCGCAGGCCGCGGAAAATCTGCGAGGTGCCGCCGCCGGCGACACGCACTGGGTGGGCATCGGCGTCGCGCTGGTGGCGGTGCTGTGGGCCTACGACGGCTGGGAAAACCTCACGCTGCTGTCCGGCGAAATGAAAGACCCGCAGCGCAGCCTGCCGCGTGCGCTGATCGGCGGCACCCTGGTGGTGCTGGCGATCTACGTGGTGGTGAATGCCGCTTTCCTGATGGCGCTGCCGTTTGACAGTCTCGCGGCGTCGAAGTCGGTGGCCGCGGATGCGGTCAGCGCGGTACGCGGCACGGGCGGTGCGACCGTGATTGCCGCGCTGGTGATGGTCTCGTGCCTGGGTTCGCTCAACGGCAGCATCCTGTCCGATCCGCGCGTGTTCTATGCCATGGCGGAAGACGGGCTGTTCTTCCGCGCCGTCGGCAGAATCCATCCGCGCTTTGCCACGCCGCATGTCGCCATTTTCTTCACCGGTGCGCTCGCGGTGATCTACGTGTTGTTGCAGAATTTCCTGCAACTCGCGGTCGCCTACGTGCTTGGCATCTGGCCGTTCCTGGCGCTGGCGGTGATCGGTCTGTTCGTGTTGCGCCGGCGTCGGCCGGAACTGCCGCGACCCTACCGCGCGTTCGGATATCCCGTGATTCCCGCCTTGTTCGTGCTCGGCACCCTGCTGGTGATCGGTTACGCCCTGTACACCGATCCCCTGAGCACCGGCCGCAGCCTGCTGGTGACACTGGCCGGCGTGCCGCTGTATTACCTGTGGCTGGGGTGGACCCGGCGCCGGCAGTAGTAGCGATGCAGCGGGGACGGCGCGCCGACATGCGCGTGGCGGCTCAATGCCGGCCCGAGACTGTTTCGCCCGGTTGTTGCAACAGGATTGCCACCGCTGCATCCGGATCGCCGTCCTTGCCGCCATGACTTTCGTCAAGCTGACGACCCACCGCTCCACCGCCGACAAAGATGAACCGCAGCAGCACTTGCTGGAACTTATCTCAAAATTATCCCACCGTTCGTGTTGAGCCCTTCGACAAGCTCAGGGCAGGCGAAGTCGAAACACATAAAAATCATGGGCTTGTCCCCTTCGACTCCGCGCCTGCGGCGCTACGCTCAGGGCGAACGGGATTTTAAGATAAGTTCTAGAATGTTCGCCGCCATGCACTACGAGCACCTGATCCAGATCAACGACCCGGACGATCCGTCCATTGCACCGCTGAGCCGCGCGCAACTCTGGCGCGGACTGGTGCGACGCGCGGAGAACCCCGGGGAATTCCTGCCGGGCCTCGATGCCATGCAGGTGCGCCGTCGCGGGGACGATTTCCTGGAACGCGAGTTGTATTTCGGCGCGCGCGTCATCCAGGACCGCATCACGTTCAGCGAGCCGCACAGCCTGCATTGCGCGGTGGAACCGGGGCCGGAATTCCCCGCCAGCGGTCTCGTCATCCGCATCGAGGAGCCGCGGCCCGGGCACCTGTTCCTGCGTTTCGTGTACGACAGCGTGCTGACGGATGGCGCGGAATACGAATCCGTGGTGAAGCAGGCCTGGTTCCAGGCCGATCTGGATACGGTCGGCCACATCCGCGGACTGGCAAGCCGCGGCCTGCTGGACTAGCCGGCAGCCTGTACGGACCGGCTTACAGGCTGTGTAGGCATTCGCCGACTTGTTGGTCCCCGGCCCCGCGCCTAGACTCAGTCCGGCAACCCGTTCAAGGACTGCGCACATGGACCCACGCCGCGGCCGCTCGCATCTCGACCAGCTCGACTCCGTTATCTGCTGCGCGGAATGCTCACCGCCGGTGGTGGTGGAAGTGCCGGTGGGCGTGTTCTACCGGCTGCGTGAACACGACCTGGTGCGCTGCCCCAACGGTCATCAGGGCACACTGCTCGAATACCGCCATGCCGCAAACCATCCCGGCGAGCGCTGCGGTCCGTTCCTGCTGCAAGCCCTCACCGCCCTCGCCGGCGAAACGTCTCCGATGCCGGCCTGAGCACACGGCATCGGCCGCGCTTATTTCGCGGCGGCCGCACCCTTGTTCAGCGATGTCAGCGTGCTCACCATGGACGCCAGGTCGCCCATCGCGGCCGGAATCACCGTGACCGTGGACGATTTCGCGATGGCGCCCCAGCGTTCCACCCACTGCTGACCCAACTGGTAACTCAGGGCCTCGGAGCCGCCCTCAGCTTGCACTGCTTTCGCAATGGTGCCGATGGCCCCGCCGGTGGCACGCGCCACCGCTTCGATGGCCTGGGCCTGACCCTCGGCACGCAGGATTGCGCTCTGTTTCTCGCCCTCGGCAAGATTGATCTGGCTCTGCTTCTGGCCTTCCGACAGATTGATGGCAGTGGCGCGCTCGCCTTCCGATTTGGCGATGGCAGCGCGCTTTTCGCGCTCCGCCGTCAGTTGCAGCTCCATGGCCTTCTGGATGTCCTGCGGCGGCGTCAGGTTGCGGATTTCGTAACGCAGCACCTTCACGCCCCAGCCGGCACCGGCCTGGGTCAGCACGTCCACCACGCCCTTGTTGAGCGTGTCGCGCTGCGACAGGCAGTCGTCGAGCGCGAGCTTGCCGACTTCCGCGCGCATGGTGGTCTGCACCAGTTGCACGACCGCGGTCAGCACGTCGTTGGTGCCGTACGCGGCTTTCTGCGCATCCGTGATCTGGTAATACAGCACGCCGTCCACCGACAGGCGCGTGTTGTCGCGCGTGATGCAGATCTGCTCCGGCACATCGAGCGGAATCTCGCGCATGTCGAACTTGTAGGCCAC
>DASSRV010000264.1:0-3868 GCA_035701605.1 Gammaproteobacteria bacterium | reverse complement strand
ATGCGTTTCAGATCGCGCATCAGGCCGTACACGTCGGCGTAGGTCAGCGTGAGGTGTTCGACGTCCATGACCGGCTCGACAAAACCGGCGCGGATCAGGGCATCGCCGATGTCGTGCATGTCAATGAAGGCATTCACGTGTTCCGCCTCGTCCACCGCGCGCCAAGCTGCGCGCAATTCCCGCAGCGTGTCGGGACCGAGCGTGCTGAACAGCACCAGACTGTGCGTACCGGTGACGCGGCGCAGTTCGTGCAGGCAGGCATCGAGGTCGTCGCACCATTGCAGCATGAGGTTGCAGTACACCAGATCGAAACCGGCTTCGGCAAACGGCAGCGCCGCGGCGTCCGCGCACACCAGTCCCGGCTGCCGCCAACGCCACCGGAAGCGTCGTCGGGTTTCACGCAGCATAGAGGCTGCAAAATCCGCCGCCACCACGCGGGACGCCGGATAGCGTTGCCGCAAGACGCGCGTGGCACGGCCGGTGCCGCAGCCAAGATCGAGGATGCGCGCGGGTGCAAGCGTGGTCAGCTCCAGCCGCTCCAGCAGGCGCGTGCCGACCTCGTGCTGCAACACCGCCGCCGCGTCGTAATCGCGTGCGGCGCGTTCGAATGCCGCGCGCACCCGATGGCGTTCCAGTCCGAATGGCGTTTCACCCGGCATGGCGCGTCACCGGATCGGCACGATTCACGCTCATGAACTCATCCAGTCGCTGCATGAAACCGGCGGGGTGCGAAATGAACGGCGCATGCGCACAGCGTGCGAACGTGACACAGTCCGCCCCGCCGATGCGCTGCGCCAGTTCCTGCGCAGCCGCCGGCGGCGTGAGCCGGTCGTATTCACCGGCCAGCACCCGCGCCGGCAGCCTGAGTGCCGGCAAGTCGGGACGCAGATCGCTGTCGCGCAGCAAGGCAAGCCCGGTGGCAAGGCTCGCGGCATCCGGCGCGCCGCGTGCCGCCACGCTGTCGCGCAGCACGCGCAGGGTGGTGCGTGCGTGTTCGTCGCCCAGCGTTTGCAGCGCAAGAAAGCGCTGCATGGTGCCGGCAAAATCGTGCACCAGTTCGTCGGCAAAGCGTGTCAGTTGCGCGGGCGGCATGGCGTGCGGCCAGTCCGGCGCGCTGCAAAACCTCGCCGTGGTGTTGCTGAGCACGAGTCCGCGCAGCCGTCCGGGAAAGTCCAGTGCCGCACGCAGGCTCACCAGACCGCCGAGCGACCAGCCCAGCCACACCGCCTCCGCCGGCACGGCTGCACTCACTTGCGCGGCAAGCGCGGCCAGCGTCGCGGGCATCGGCAGCGCGCGGCTCTCGCCATGTCCCGGCAGGTCCACGCAGGTCACCCGATACCGCGACATCAACTGCGGCAGCAACGCCTGCCACACCCCGCTGTTGACGCCCCAGCCGTGCACCAGCACCAGCGCCGGGCCGCGCCCCAGGGTTTCGACATGCAGGGTCATGCGGCGAGTGCCTCGTGCAGGCCATCCAGCAGCCGGTCCACCTGCGCGTCGCTGTGCGCGGCGCTGAGCGTGATGCGCAGGCGCGCGCTGCCGGCCGGCACGGTCGGCGGCCGGATCGCGATAACCAGAAGACCCCGCTCGTGCAGCCGTTCCGATACCGCGAGCGCGCGCGCCGCGCTGCCGACGATGACCGGCTGGATCGCGGTTTCCGATGCCTGCACGGGAATCCCGAGTTGTTGCGCGCCGTTGCGGAAACGCACGATCAGTTCGCGCAAGCGATCGCGCCGCCAGGTCTCGGTCTGCACCAGCCCGAGTGCCGCACGCGTGGCGGCGGCGAGTGCCGGTGGCGTGGCGGTCGTGTATATATAAGTGCGTGCGCGCTGGATCAGCGTTTCGATCAGGGCCTCGCTGCCCGCGACGAAGGCGCCAGAACAGCCCAGCGCCTTGCCCAGCGTTGCCATCAGCACCGGCACCTGTCCGGCGCCGATGACGCAATGTTCGAGACTGCCGCCTCCCGTTGCACCCAGTACGCCGAAACCGTGCGCATCGTCCACCATCAGGACTGCGTCGGCGGCCTGCGCGCAGTCCGCAAGTTGCGGCAAGGGCGCGATGTCGCCGTCCATGCTGAATACGCCGTCGCTCATCACCAGTGTGCGCCGTCCGCTCGAGGCCGCGAGTTGCGCGCGTAGTGTTTCGACTTCTCCGTGTGCATAGCGTTTGAAACGCGCGCCGCTGGCAAGCCCCGCATCCAGCAGCGAGGCATGATTGAGACGATCCTCGAACACGCAGTCGCCGCGCCCAAGCAGTGCGGATGCAATGCCGAGATTGGCGAGATACCCGCTGGAGAACAGCAGCGCCCGTGCACGCCCCGTGAACGCGGCCAGTTCCTCTTCCAGTGCGTGATGCTCGCGCGTGTGCCCGGTGACGAGATGCGCGGCGCCCGCCCCCACGCCGTAATGGTCCAGCGCACGATGCGCGGCTTCGGCGAGCGCCGGATGCGCGGCGAGTCCCAGGTAATCGTTGCCGGAAAAATTCAGGCAGCTGCCGCCGTTCACCCGCAGCTCCACCTGCTGCGGCCCGGCGACGATGCGCCGCAGACGGTACAGTTGCCGGGATTTCAGCGCCGAGAGTTCGTCGCGCAGCGCCGCGTCAAGACGCTCGGCGCTGTTCATGCGGCTCCTGATGCAGATCGAGGTGCGCGTGAGCGGGGTCCGCGCGATACGACTCGGGACGGATGCCGAGGCGCGCGAACAGGGCCTGATCCGCCTCGGTGTCGGGATTGCCGGTGGTCAGGAGTTTCTCGCCGTAGAAAATCGAATTCGCGCCGGCGAAAAATGTCAGCGCCTGCATTTCATCGCTCATCTCGCTGCGCCCGGCCGACAGCCGAACGTGCGCCTCGGGCATGAGAATGCGTGCAACCGCGATCACGCGGATGAAATCGAATGGATCGAGCGCCTCGCTGCCGAACAGTGGCGTGCCTTTCACCTGCACCAACCGGTTGATCGGCACCGATTCCGGATGTTCCGGCAGGGTCGCCAGCGTGTGCAGCATGTGCACGCGATCGCCGCGCGCCTCGCCCATGCCGACAATGCCGCCGCAGCACACGTGCATGCCGGCCGCGCGCACGTGCCCGAGCGTGTCGAGCCGGTCCTGGAAACGGCGCGTGGAAATGATGTCCTTGTAATACTCTTCCGAGGTATCAATGTTGTGGTTGTAATAATCCAGGCCGGCTTCGGCCAGGCGTTGCGCCTGCGCCTCGGTCAGCATGCCGAGCGTGGCGCAAGTTTCCATGCCGAGTCCGCGCACCGCGCGGACCATTTCGATGATCTGATCGAGGTCACGGTCCTTCGGTGCGCGGTAGGCCGCGCCCATGCAGAAACGGGTGGCGCCACTGTCGCGCGCCTGCTTCGCTTTCGACACCACCTCGTCCACCGGCATGAGCTTCTCCGCCTTGAGGCCGGTGTGATAGCGCGCACTCTGCGGACAATACGCGCAGTCCTCGGGACAGGCGCCGGTCTTGATGGACAGGAGCGTGGACACCTGCACCGTGTTGGGATCGAAATGCCGCCGGTGCACGGAATGGGACTGAAACAGCAGGTCGTTGAACGGCAGCGCGAACAGGGCCTCGACTTCGTTCAGCGTCCAGTCGTGGCGGATATCGGAAATGGACATGGCGTTCCTCGTGCGGCATGGGTTGCAGGCGTCGGCCCGGAACGCCACCATGGGACGGCGCGGGGATTCGGGGTCGTGCGAGGCAGTGTAGCCGGCCCCCTTTGACTGTCAACCTGGAATACAGGAATGCGCCACAACTGGTGGAAAATTGTTCAATCCGGATTGTACCCGCCCGCCTGTCTCCTGTGCGGGACAGCGCAGCGGGTGCCGCGTGACCTGTGCGCAGCCTGCGAGCAGGAACTGCCCT
>DASSRV010000263.1:0-4889 GCA_035701605.1 Gammaproteobacteria bacterium | reverse complement strand
TTCAGGCTGAGCAGCACGCGATCGGCAAGAATGGCCTTGATGACCGCGCCGCCCGGCAACTGCGCGCCCACGCCGTAGGTGTCCTGTTTGCCATTGGCCAGGATGATGGCGCGCGAATGCTGCTGGTCGGCGCCTGCGGCGATGCCGTTCAGGGTCAGGGCCAGCGTGGTTTCCGGCGCATTGCCGGTGGGTTGCGCGCTGGCACTGGCGTTGCCGAACAGGTGCTGATTGACCAGCGCACCGATGTCGGGCGTCCGCGGCGCGGCGCCGGCCTGCTTGCCACTGCTATATATAGGTGGCGACTCGGCGGGCGTCGGCAGCAGCATCCAGGTGAGCCCGGCCAGCAGCCAGGCCGTCGCCAGCAGCAGGGCGATGCTCACCAGCAGCGGCAGACGTCGCTCCAGGGCCGCGAAGCCGTGGCGCAAGGCCGCTTCGCCGCCCGGAAAACGCAAGGCATTGCTCGACATAGTGATATAGGTTCCGAATGGCTGCGTTTGTTCCGCACCGGCCCCGATCCGGCTCGCGGTACCAGCCGCATCATACTGATGGAATGCCTTGTGCCTCAAGGCCCACGCGGGAACGGGGCCGCGGCTCGGTTACACTAGCGGCACAGGGATATCCGGGGTCGCCAGTGCACATCCGCCATCTGGTCAGAATCGCCATCAGTCTGGTGCTGTTCCTGATTTTCACGGCCTACGTGGGCCGGCTGCTGCCGGTGCGCTTGCTGGACCAGCTCGAATTCTATGCCTACGACGCACGCATCCGGCTCACCATGCCGCGCAGCGTGGATCCGCGCATCGTCATCGTGGACATTGACGACAGGACCCTGCGCGAAAAGGGCTGGCCGATGCCGCATGACCTGTACGCGCAACTGGTGAACCGGCTGTTCGATACCTATCACGTCAGGCTGGCCGCCTTCGACGTCATGTTCGCGGACCCGGATCGCAGCCGCGATCTGGCGCTGCTGGAAACGCTGTCGGACGGCGCGCTGAAGAACGACACGGCATTCAATGCCGTGGTGCGGCAACTGCGCCCGACGCTGGAGCGGGACCGCGCGTTTGCGCAAAGCCTGGCGCACCGCCCGGTGATACTGGGCTACGTGTTCACCGATGAAGCCGACTTCAAGGACCAACATTCCTCCGGCCAGTTGCCGCCGCCGCTGCTGCGCGACGTGGCGCAGCGCTATCCGCATCTGCATTTTCCGACCGCGCTGTCCTATACCGCGAGTTATCCGCCGTTCGCGCAAGCCGCGGCCGGGCAGGGTTTCTTCTCCAACCCGAACGACGAGGACGGGAGATTCCGTCGCGTGTGGCTGGCCTACCAATATCAAGGCGACCTGTATGCCTCGCTCGACATCGCGGTGCTGCGCGTGCTCCGGAATCAGGCACCGCTCAAGTTCGTGTTCGATACCGCCAATCCCGCCGAATACGACGCCGGGCACCTCGACGCCTTGTCGGTCGGCGATGACGTGATCCCGGTGAACCACGATCTGGCGGCACTGGTGCCGTTCCGCGGTCCGATGCGCAGTTTCCCCTACGTGTCGGCGGCCAGCGTCATGGATGGCACCGCGGATGCCGCGGTACTGAAAGACGCCATCGTGTACGTCGGTACCACTGCGGCGGGCTTGCAGGATCTGCGCACCACGCCGGTCGGCCAGGCGTATCCCGGTGTCGAGGTGCATGCGAATTTCCTGTCCGGCGTGCTGGACCACCGCATCAAGAATGCACAGCCTCAATACGGCTCCGGTGCGCTGATTCTGCTGCTGCTGTGCGTCAGCGGCATCGTGACCTGGTTCGCGATGCGGGCCTCGATTGCGATCAACAGCCTGGTGGCGCTGGGTCTGTTCGCGATCATCGTGGCCGGCAACCTGCTGATCTGGCAGTACGGCAATTTCGTGTTTCCGCTCGCGACCCCGCTGATTTACCTGGTGCTGCTGTTCATGCTGCACGCGCTGTACGGCTTCTTCGTGGAATCGCGCGGCAAGCGGCACCTGTCGCGCCTGTTCAGCCAGTACATTCCGCCGGAACTGGTGGACGAGATGGATCAGCGCCAGGAAGCCTATTCCATGGACAGCGACAGCCGCGAGCTGACGGTGCTGTTCTCGGACGTGCGCGGCTTCACCAGCATTTCGGAGAAACTGAACCCGCAGGATCTCAGTCGCCTGATGAATGACTTGCTCACGCCCATGACCCGGATTATCCATCTGCATCGCGGCACCATAGACAAGTACATGGGCGACGCCATCATGGCGTTCTGGGGCGCGCCGCTCGCCGATGCGCAACACGCGCGCCACGCACTGGATGCGGCGCTCGCCATACAGGCGGCGCTGCCCGATCTGAACCGCGACTTCAGCCGCCGCGGCTGGCCGGAATTGCGCATCGGCATCGGCGTCAATACCGGCAGCATGAACGTCGGCGACATGGGCTCGGAATTCCGCCGCGCCTACACCGTCATGGGCGATGCGGTGAATCTGGGTTCGCGGCTGGAGGGCTTGACCAAGCAGTACGGCGTGCCGGTCATCTGTGGCGAGACTACGCGCACTGTAGTGCCGGAATTCAGCTATCTCGAACTGGATCAGGTGCGGGTCAAGGGCAAGCAGAAACCGGTCGCCATTTTCGAGCCGCTGGGTCCGAAGGACAGCGTGGACAAGACCCTGCGCAGCCTGTTGACACGCCACAAACAGGCGCTCGCGTACTACCGCGCACGGGACTGGGATGGCGCGGAGCGCGAGTTCTTCGCCTTGCAGCAGGCCCTGCCGGAGCGGGCGTTGTTCAAGCTGTACCTGGACCGCGTTGCGTATTTCCGCGCCCACCCGCCCGGCCCGGACTGGGACGGCGTGTTCACCTTCACCACCAAGTAGCCCGGTGCCGGCGGGGCGCTGAAAGGCGTTCCGGTCCCCGGCCGCTTGTTTCAGCGGCCATCCGCCCCCATTTCCCCGAACAGGCGGGTTCGCCCCGGCGAACCCTTTCCCGTTCCAACTGTCTGTTTATCCTTGGGTATTTCCCGTACCGGCCACCGGTACGGAAGGATTCGGCTAAAATCAGACCATGAGCGATACCCGCGACAACGAGGACATCCAGCGCGGCCTGGTGGTGGAGGAGGCGAAACCGCGCCTCAAGCCGCCGCCGCTCTACAAGGTCGTGCTGCTGAACGACGACTACACGCCCATGGAATTCGTGGTCGAGGTGTTGCAGACCTTCTTCTACATGGACCGGCCCAAGGCCACCCAGATCATGTTGCACGTGCACACCCGCGGCAAGGGCATCTGCGGCGTCTTCACCTATGAAATCGCCGAGACCAAGGCCGCGCAAGTCAACGACTATTCACGCAAGCACCAGCACCCGCTGCTATGTACGCTGGAGGAGGCCTGAGCCGTGCTGAGCAAGGAACTGGAATTCTGTCTGAATGCCGCTTTCAAGGAGGCGCGCGCGCGGCAGCACGAATTCATGACCGTGGAGCACCTGCTGCTGGCGCTCCTGGACACGCTCAAGGTGACCGAGGCCCTGCGCGCCTGCGGTGCGGACATCGAAGCCATGCGCCGCGACCTGCGCGACTACGTGGATGCGCACACGCCGCACCTGGACATGCCGGACCCGGATGTGCAACCGACGCTCGGCTTCCAGCGCGTGCTGCAACGCGCGGTATTCCACGTGCAGTCCTCGGGGCGCAAGGAAGTCAGCGTCATCAACGTGCTGGTGGCGATTTTCGGCGAGAAGGAATCGCACGCCGTGTACCTGCTGGGCCGTCAGGGCGTGGCGCGCATAGACGTGGTGAACTACATCTCGCACGGCATCTCGAAAATCCACGAGGACGAACCGCAGCCGGGTCAGGCCGAGGTTGCGGAAGACGAGGAGGAGCACGCCAAGGGCGGGCGCAGCGCGCTCGAAACCTACACCACCAACCTGAACCAGCTCGCGCGCGAAGGCCGCATTGATCCCCTGATCGGCCGCGAACACGAGATTGAACGCACCGTGCAGATCCTGTGCCGGCGGCGCAAGAACAATCCGCTGTTCGTGGGCGAGGCGGGCGTGGGCAAGACCGCACTGGCCGAGGGTCTGGCGCGCCTGATCGTGGAACGACAGGTGCCGGAGTTGTTGCAGGATGCCAGTGTCTATTCGCTCGACATGGGCGCGCTCATCGCCGGCACCAAATACCGCGGCGATTTCGAGAAGCGGCTCAAGGGCGTGCTGGCGGAACTCAAGCGCCAGCCCGGCGCCATCCTGTTCATAGACGAGATTCACACCGTCATCGGCGCCGGTGCCGCGTCCGGCGGCGTCATGGATGCGTCCAACCTCATCAAGCCGGTGCTGGCGAGCGGCGACCTGAAGTGCATCGGCTCCACCACCTATCAGGAATACCGCGGCATCTTCGAAAAGGACCGCGCACTGGCGCGCCGCTTCCAGAAGATTGACGTGCCCGAACCGAGCGTCGAGGAAACCGCGCGCATCCTCAAGGGCCTGCGCCACAAGTTCGAGGAACACCACGACGTCAAGTATCCGAACAAGGTGCTGGAAACGGCGGCGGAGCTGGCCGCGCGCTACATCAACGACCGGCACCTGCCGGACAAGGCAATAGACGTGATTGACGAGGCCGGTGCGAACATGCGCCTGCGCCCGGCCAACAAGCGCCGCAAGACCATCAGCGTGCAGGACGTGGAAGACATCGTGGCCAAGATGGCGCGCATCCCGCCCAAGAGCGTGTCGGCGTCCGACACGGAAAACCTGCGCAACCTGGAACGCGACCTCAAGCTGGTGATTTACGGTCAGGACAAGGCGGTTGAATCATTGGCTTCCGCCATCAAGATGTCGCGCTCCGGGCTCGGCAACGAGAGCCGGCCCATCGGCTCGTTCCTGCTCGCGGGTCCCACCGGCGTCGGCAAGACCGAGATC
>DASSRV010000262.1:0-20083 GCA_035701605.1 Gammaproteobacteria bacterium | reverse complement strand
GCGTGCCGCTGACCATCGAGCTTCAGATCGAAATCATCAAGCATCGTACCTGGTGGCTGAACAAGACCGTGGCCACACTCACCGAGCGTTACCAGATCAGTTTCCATCCGCTCACGCGTCGCTTCATCGTCAGGAACCTCAACAGCGGACAACAGCAGAGTTTTTCCAATTACCGCGATGCCATTACCTATCTCGGACAGGTCAATGACCTGCCGGTGATTGACGCCAGTCTCCTGGAACCGGACACTCGCTATGTGATCCGTCTGCGCGCGGTGCTGGACATCAAGGACTTTCCCGGACCCTTGCAGCTCATCGCCTCGCTGTTCAAGGGCTGGGACCTGTCCAGCGACTGGTATGCCTGGGTGCTCGCGTCATGAAGCGCTATTTCGTGCCGCTGGTCATCGCCGCCGGCATCCTGGTGATGCTGCTGTCGCTGGTGCTGCTGAGCCGCAGCACGCAGAATTCCGCCAGCTTCGAAAGCCTGCACCTGTGGCTGCTGCTGCTGAACGTGGTGGCGGCGCTGGTGCTGCTGGTGGTGATTGCCTGGAACCTGTACCGGCTGATCCGCCAGTACCGGCGCAACGTCACCGGTTCACGGCTTACCACCCGGCTGGTGGTGATGTTCGTGGTCCTCGCCATCGCGCCGGTGTTGCTGGTGTACGGGTTCTCGATCCAGTTCATCAATCGCGGCATTGATTCCTGGTTCGACGTGCGCGTGGAACGTGCCTTGTCCGACGCCATCGAGTTGTCGCGTACCGCCCTGCAGACGCGCGTGCACGACCTGCTGGACCGCACCCGGCAGATCTCCAACCAGATTGCGGTCACCGACAACCGCGAACTGCCGGCGCAGCTCGATGTCCTGCGGCGCCGCAGCGGTGCCACCGAGCTCACGTTGCTGAGCGGGCTGGACGGCCACATCATCGCCTCGAGTGCCGGGCAGCCGGCCGCCCTGGTGCCGGACCTGCCGAACCAGGAAATCCTGATGCAGGTGCGCGCCGGCCGCGTGTACGTGGGGCTGGATCCGGAACGCGACGGCGGCCTCCACATCCGCGCGGTGGTGCCACTGGCCGCGCGCGGGCTGTGGTGGCGACCGGAAATCCTGCAAGCCATGTATCCGGTCGCGGACCAGCAGAGCGGTCTCGCCAACCGGGTGCAGAACGCGTATTCGCACTACCGCGAGCTGACCGTGCTGCGCAAGCCGCTCAAGTACAGCTTCATGGGCACGCTGTCGCTGGTACTGTTCCTGTCCATCCTGATGGCGGTGTGGATCGCCTTCATGGCCGCACGCAAGCTGGTGGAACCGATCCAGACTCTGGTGGAAGGCACGCGCGCGGTGGCGCGCGGCGACTTCAGTACCCGTCTGCCGATGCCCTCGCGCGACGAGGTCGGTTACCTGATTTCCTCGTTCAATGAAATGACGCAGCGCTTGGCGGAAGCCAACGATGCCGCGCGCCGCAGCCGGCAACTGGTCGAGAACGAGCGCAGCTATCTCGGCGCGGTGCTGGGCCGGTTGTCTTCCGGGGTGATTTCCTTCAATGCCGCGCTGGTGCTGAAAACCGCGAACCCCGCCGCCGGCGAGATTCTCGGCACGGATCTGCACCGGCATCTCGGTAAATCACTGGTGCCGCTGGCCGTGGAAGATTCGCTGCTCGGCCAGTTCGTGGCGGCCTGCCGTCGGCATCTGGAAGCCGAACAGCGCGAATGGCGCGAGGAAATGGTGTTGAACGACGACCGCGGTCGCCGCATCCTGATGGTGAGTTGTACCGCGCTGCCCAGCACCGGCGAATCGCCGCCCGGCCATGTCATGGTGTTCGACGATCTGACCGTGTTGATCGAGGCGCAGCGCGATGCGGCCTGGGGTGAAGTGGCACGGCGACTCGCGCACGAGATCAAGAATCCGCTCACGCCGATCCGGCTGGCCGCGGAGCGTCTGCGGCGGCGCTATCTGGGCGAACTGGATGACGAACAGGCGGAACTGCTGGACCGCGCCACCCACACCATCGTGCAACAGGTCGAGGCCATGAAGTCCATGGTCAACGCGTTCAGCGAGTACGCACGTTCGCCGCAGCTCGAATTCCTGCCGCTGGATCTGAACGCGCTGGTGCGCGAAGTGGTGGAACTGTATCGCAGCCGCGAGCTGGGGCTGCATGTCGAACTGCAACTCGATTCCGCGCTGCCCAAACTGCACGCGGATTCGGGACGCATCCGCCAGATGCTGCACAACCTGCTGACCAACGCGGCCGAGGCGCTGGAGGGCCGCGAGCGGCCCTGGCTGCGCATCAGCACCCATTACTTCCACCGCGATGCGGACCAGATGGCCGAGATCGTGGTGGAAGACAACGGTCCGGGTTTCAATGCCGAGATTCTCGGCAAGGCCTTCGAGCCCTATGTCACCAGCAAACCGAAAGGCACGGGCTTGGGGCTCGCCATCGTGAAGAAACTGGCCGAAGAACACGGCGGCAGCATTCGTGCGCAAAATGCACCGGAAGGCGGCGCACAACTCGTCATCCGCCTGCCGCTGAATGAGTCCACGCGCAACAGCGCGCTGCTGGGCTGGCGTACCGGGGGCAGAAGGGAGGTGTCATGAAAGCATCGCAGATCCTGGTGGTGGACGATGAGGCGGACATCCGCGGTATGGTCCAGGAAATTCTCAGCGAAGAGGGTTACCGCGTGCGGGTCGCGGGCAATGCCGCGGAAGCACGCGCCGCGCGTGACCGGGGCGATCCCGATCTGGTGCTGCTCGATATCTGGATGCCGGACATGGACGGCATCAGCCTGCTCAAGGAATGGACCCGCGAGGGTCCGCTGGCGTTTCCGGTGGTGATGATGTCGGGACACGGCACGGTGGACACCGCCATCGAAGCGACGCGACTGGGCGCGCTGGATTTTGTCGAGAAACCGCTGTCGCTTGCCAAGCTGCTGCGCGTGGTGGAACACGCCATCGAGGTCGGCCACCGCGCACGCGAGCAGCGTGTCCCGCGCGGCGGCGGCACCTTGTTCGAGCCGGTCGGCAAGAGCCGCCAGATCCAGGCCCTGCGCGACCAGTGCCGCCGCATTGCGCCGTATGACGCCGCGGTGATGCTGGTCGGCGAACCCGGCAGCGGGCGCAAACTACTCGCACGCTACATTCACGGATTGAGCGCACGCGGCGCCGGTCCGTTCCTGGAACTGTCGCTGGCGGGACTGCCGGACGGCGAGGCCGCCGCGCGCCTGTTCGGCACTGAGCACGACGGCCGGATCGAACCCGGCATCCTGGAACAGGCGAATCGCGGCAGCCTGTTCCTGAACGAATTGACCGACATGCAGCCGCAGGTGCAGCAACTGCTGCTGAGTACGCTGGAACAGGGTCGTTACACGCGCGTCGGCGGCCAGACGGCGCACACGCTGGACGTGCGTTTCATGTCCGCCGCGCTGCCGGAAATCGAGGCCCGGCTTGGCGACGGCGGGTTCCGCCGCGATCTGTATCTCAGACTGGAAAACACCGTGGTCCGGGTGCCGCCGCTGCGTGAATACCGCGAAGACGTGCCGGAACTGTTGCGCTATTACACGGACATGATGGTGGATGCGCAGGGACTGAAATACCGCCGCTTCAGCGTCGCGGCACAGAACCGCTTGCGCAACTACCCCTGGCCCGGCAACGTGCGCGAGCTCAAGAGCCTGATCCGGCGCTTCCTGATGCTGAACCAGGAGCGCGAGATTTCGCTTGAGGAAGTCGAGCACGAGCTCGCGCCGTTCAGTTCCAGCGAACCGCTCGTCAAGCAGGACCTGCTGGCCATGCCCCTGCGCGAAGCGCGCGAGCAATTCGAGAAAGCCTACCTGGAGCAGCAGTTGCAGTTGTGCGGCGGCAAGGTCGGCAAACTGGCCGAGCGCGTCGGCATGGAGCGCACCCACCTGTACCGCAAGCTGAATTCATTGGGCATTGATTTCCGCGCGTCGGGCGCGGATGACGCGGAGGAATGACGCTTAGTTGGTCTTGATGACCAGCGGTTCGATGTGGTTCTGCGCCAGTTTGGCGCGCAGCGTGTTGAGTGTCTTGAGGTCGTGGATCGGCCCGATGCGCACCCGGTTCCAGGTGCTGCCATCGGAGACCTTGACCTGCTGGATGCGGGATTCGATGCCGAGCAGGGCCAGATTGGCCTTCAGGCTGTCGGCCTGGGCATAGCTTTGAAATGAACCGACCTGCAACACGTAGGTGCCCGGCTGACTGACCGGGCTGCCGGTGTCGCCGGAGCGGGTTTCGCGATCCTGACTCGGGATCACCACCTGGAACGAAGGCAGCAGCTTGTAGAAATCGAAATGCGGCGTCGCGGCGGCGGTGCCGGCCGCGGGCGTTGCGGATTTGCCGTTGTCTGAGGCCGTCCTGTCGCCGGGCTTGGCCGTGGCGGCCACCGGCTTGTCGTGACGCAGTTTTTTCCATACCTGGGGGGCGGCTTCCACCCCCAGCACGGCCACCACCACGCCGATGACGAACCAGCCCCAGCCGGGCAGGCCGCCGGCGGACTTGCGCGCGGGATCCTTCGGTTTCGGGCTGTTCTTGTAGTCCTTGGCCATTACATGCGCTCGGGAGCGGACACGCCCAGCAGCGCCAGGCCGTTCTGCAGCACCTGCCGTACGGCACGGCTCAGGGTCAGGCGCGCATCGCGCAGGGCCGCGTCCTCCACCAGGAACTGGTGCGTGTCGTACCAGGTGTGGAACGCGGTGGCCAGCTCGCGCAGGTACTGCGCCAGCAGGTGCGGTTCCAGGTTGCGCGCGGCGATCTCGATCATCTCCGGCAGCCGCGACAGCTCCACCATGACTGCGGTTTCGTGTGCTTCGGTGAGTCGCGCGAGCTGCTTGAGGCCGTTGTCGGCGTCGTAATGCAGTCCCTTCTCTTCGAGCTGGCGGAACACGCTGGCAATGCGCGCATGCGCGTACTGCACGTAGTACACTGGATTGTCGTTCGACTGCGAGCGCGCCAGGTCAATGTCGAATACCAGTTGCGAATCCGGTTTGCGCGCGATCAGGAACCAGCGCGTGGCATCGCAACCTGCCTCGTCAATCAGGTCGCGCAGGGTCACGTAGCCGCCGGCGCGTTTGGAAATCTTCACTTCCTCGCCGCCGCGCATCACGGTCACCATCTGGTACAGCATGTAGTCGGGATAGCCGGCCGGGATGCCGCAATCCAGTGCCTGCAAGCCGGCCTTCACCCGCGTCAGCGAGCCGTGGTGGTCCGCGCCGAGCACGGTGATGGACTTCTGGTAACCGCGCTGCCATTTGGAAAGATGATAGGCCACGTCCGGCACGAAGTAGGTGTAGCTGCCGTCGGACTTGCGCATCACGCGGTCCTTGTCGTCGCCGAAATCCGTGCTGCGCAGCCACAGGGCGCCGTCCTGTTCGTAGGTGTGGCCATGCGCCTGCAATTCGCGCACGGTCTCCTCGACCTTGTGATCGGTGTACAGCGAGGATTCGAGGAAATAGCGGTCGAAACGCACGCCGAAACTCTCGAGATCGAGATTCTGCTCGCGGCGCAGATATGCCACCGCGAAGGCGCGCACGGCTTCGAGATCGTCCGGGTCCCTTGCTCCCTCGACGGTGTGGCCCTCCACGCTCACGCGGTCGCCGGCGAGATACGCCTGCGCCACGTCGCCGATGTAATCGCCGCGGTAACCGTCTTCCGGCCAGCCGGCCGCACCAGGCAGGATGCCGCGCGCGCGCGCCTGCACCGACAGCGCGAGATTCCGGATCTGCACGCCGGCGTCGTTGTAATAGAACTCGCGTTTGACGTTCCAGCCGCTCGCTTCCAGCAGCCGGCTCACGCAGTCGCCGATCGCGGCATTGCGGCCGTGGCCGACGTGCAGGGGGCCGGTGGGATTGGCAGACACGAATTCCACGCCCACGGTGCGACCCTCGCCGGAAGCATTGCGGCCGTACCCTGCCGCTTCCGTGAGCACGGTTCTCATTTCATCGTGCCAGGCCGCGGCGCTCAGGAAAAAATTGATGAATCCCGGTCCGGCGATCTCGGTTTTGGCGATCAGTCCGGAGGCGGGCAGCGCGGCAACGATGGCGGCGGCCAGTGCGCGCGGGTTTTTCCCGGCGCGTTTTGCGAGTGTCAGCGCGACATTGCTGGCGAAATCGCCGTGCGTGCGGTCGCGGGTACGTTCCAGCAGGGGCGTGCCGGCTGGCAAGGCATCACGCGGAAACAACTCGCCTTCCAGACGGGCCAGCGTCGTGCGCAGGGTGCGTTCAAGGGCGTGTTTCAAGCGTGGAATTCCCGTGGTTTCGGACAACGGCAAGCGAAATTGAATTCTACTGGCTTCGCGGCAGCGCGGAAATGCCGGCGATGAGTGCATTGCGGTCGCCACATCAGTAGGTTTCCGCCGGATCCACGTCCAGCGACCAGCGCACCCGGCGTGCCGGTTTCAGGCCCTGCAACTGCGGCAGGCAATCGGCCAATCCAGCTTGCAATGCCGCGCGCCGCCGTGCCAGCAGCATGAGTTGCGCGCGGTAGCGGCCGGCGCGACGCTCCATGGGCGCCGGCACCGGACCCAGCACTTCCACGTCCGCGCCGCAGGCGGCGGCGAGCAGTGGCCGGGCCGCATCCAGGAATGCGCGCGGCGCGGCGGCATTCGGCGCTTCCGCGCGCAGCAGGGCCATGAACGAACAAGGCGGGAGCCCGGCCAGGCGCCGCTCCGCAAGCGCCGCCGCGGCGAAGCTGGCATAGCCCTCGCGCACCAGATGCCGGAGCAGCGGATGCTCGGGATGATGCGTCTGGATCAGGACTTCACCGGGGCGCTCGGCGCGGCCCGCGCGGCCCGCCACCTGCATGACCAGTTGCGCCATGCGTTCACCGGCACGGAAATCCACCCCGAACAGGCCCTGATCCGCGTCCAGGATCGCGGCCAGCGTCACGTTGGGAAAATCATGGCCCTTGGCCAGCATCTGCGTGCCGACCAGGATGCGGTGGCGACCGTCCTGCACACCGGCGAGCAGGGTTTCCAGCGCACCCTTGCGCCGGGTGCTGTCGCGGTCAATGCGGGCCACGCCGGTTTGCGGGAACAACTGCGCGAGCGCGGCTTCAATGCGCTCGGTGCCCTGGCCGAATTGTTCGAATGCCGCGGCGCCGCAGTGCGTGCAGTGCGCCGGCAGACTGCCTTGCGCGCCGCAGTGATGGCATTGCAGCCGCCCGTTGGCGTGCAGTGTCATGCGCGCGTCGCAACGCCGGCATTCGATGGCCGCACCGCAGGCATGGCACATCACGGTCGGTGCGTAACCGCGCCGGTTCAGGAACAGCAGGATTTGCCCGTCCGCCGCCAGATGCCGACGCATGGCATCCAGCAGCAGGTCCGACAGGCCCGCTTCCAGCGGCCGGCTGCGGATGTCGAGCAGGCGCAAGCTGGGGTGCTGCGCGCTGCCGGCGCGCTTCGGCAACAGCAATTGCGTGTAACGTCGCTGGTTGACGTTGTGCAGCGATTCCAGCGAAGGCGTCGCCGAGCCGAGCAGCACCGGGATGCCGGCGAGTCGCGCGCGCACCACGGCGAGATCGCGCGCCGAATAGCGGAAACCGTCCTGCTGCTTGAACGAGGCATCGTGTTCCTCGTCCACCACGATGATGCCGGGCCGCTGCAAGGGAACGAACACCGCCGAGCGGGTGCCGATCACCACGCGCGCGCGGCCATCACGTGCCGCCAGCCAGCTTGTGAGCCGTTCGCTGTCGCTCAGACCGGAATGAAACGCCGCGACCGCGCCGAAGCGGGCGCGAAAGCGCGCCAGCAACTGCGGCGTGAGTCCGATTTCCGGCACCAGCACCAGCGCCTGACGACCGGCACGCAGCGTGGCCGCGATCGTTTCCAGATACACTTCGGTTTTGCCGCTGCTGGTCACGCCGTTGAGCAGCCAGGCGCGGAAGCCATCGGTGTGTTCCGAGATCGCGCGCACCGCGGCACGCTGTTCGGGATTGAGCGTGACGGCGGCATCGCTCATGTTCAGATCGAAATCCGTGCCGGAGACGCGTTGGCGTTTTTCCACCCAACCGCGCTTCAGCAGGGCGTGCATCGGCGCGCGCCAGCCGGCGTCGAGCGCGTCCAGCCGCGTCGCCTCGCAGGCTCCCGTTTGCTGTTGCAGGTACGCGAGCAATGCCGCCTGACGCGGCGCGCGGCGCAGGCTCGCTGCGGTCGCGTCGCGGCCCGCGTGCGTGAGTCCCCACACCTCGGTGCCCCGTGCTTCGGCTGCCCGGCCCTGGCGCAGGGCGGTCGGCAGCAGCACCTGCATGACCTCGCCAAGCGGGTGCCGGTAGTAATCGGCGGCCCAGTGCGCCAGCGCCAGGGTATCGGCCGGGATCAGCGGTGCGTCATCGAGGATGCCTTGAGCGCGCTTGAGTTTCGATGCCGCGACCTCGGTGTGCGTCGGCGTGTCGAGCAGCACGCCGACGACCCGGCGTCCGCCAAACGGCACGCGCACGCGCACGCCCGCCGTCAACGCGGCCGGGTCCGTGCCGCTCGGCGGCAGGTAATCGAAGTGCCGATAGAGCGGCGAGGGCACCGCGACGCGCAGGTAGCGGGCGGTGCTCAAGGCGTGCCGCCCGCCTTATCCACACTTTCTGTGGATAAGTTTGTGGATGATTGAAAGGGCCGTACGTCCAGAAGCGGTTTTTCCAGCGCGGAATTCAGATTGGTGAAAATTTGCACGCCGAAAAACCGCAATAAAATCAGGTTGATGGAGAATAAATCAAGCACTTGCAGAATTTCTGTGGCACATCAGCGCTTCAGAACATCGGGCAGTGCATAACCGGCGGCCCGCCCGCGCCCGCATGATACCCTTTCGGGCCCGCGACACGCCGGCACTGAGTGCGTCGAACCCAGGAGAATCCCGGTCTGGATACCCGCCTGCGCATGAACCGCTTCCTGGCCGGCATCGAGCGCCGGGCGTTCCGCATCGCGCAGTTGAGTCTGCGCGACCGGGACGACGCCCTCGACGCGGTGCAGGACGCCATGCTGCAACTCGCACGCCGCTATGCCGGGCGTCCGGAGCAGGAATGGACGCCGCTGTTCTACCGCATCCTGCAAAGCCGGGTCCGCGACTGCCAGCGCCGGCGCCGCGTTCGCAACCGGGTCATGAGCCTGTTCGTCGGTGCGCGCGACGAGGAGGGCGAGGCGTTCGATCCGGTCGCAGCGGCCCCGGATCCGCACACGCCCGATCCCGCCAGCCGGGTGGCGCAACAGGCCGCCATGGACGCCTTGGAAACCGCGCTCGAATCGCTGCCGGCGCGTCAACGCGAAGCCTTCCTGCTGCGTATATTGGAGGGACTGGACGTGGCGGACACCGCCCGTGCCATGGGCTGCTCGGAAGGCAGCGTCAAGACCCACCTGTCGCGCGCCCTGCACAGCCTGCGCGACAGCCTGAAGGAGCACTGGACGTGAACAACGAGCCCGGGACTGAAGCCGACTTTGTGGAGCGCGTACGGCGTGCTCACGCGGCGCAGTGCGCGGCGCTGGATGACGAGGTGCTGACGCGGCTCGCGACAGCACGACGCCTGGCGGTGGAGCGGGTCCGGCGGCGCCCGACATTCTGGCAGGCGTCAGACTGGCGGCTGCCGGCCGGTGCCGTGGCGCTGGTGCTGGCCGGGGTCGTTGCCGGCTGGCTGGGCTGGAATGCCAGCCGTCCCGCGGCCGCGCCGTTCGACAGCGCCAGCAACGGCGACCTCGCCATCGTGCTGTCCAATGACAACCTCGACATGTATGCGAACATGGATTTCTACCGCTGGTTGCAGGCGCAGCAACAGCCTGCGCAACCGGAGGCGGACGACAATGGTTAAGGCCGGTGTCCTGCTCGCGGGCCTGCTCGGGGCCGCGCCGCTGTTCGCGGCGGTACCGCCTGCGCCACCTCCGGCGGCACAACAGCCGGCGGTGCCGTGGAGCCGTCTCACGCCGCAACAGCAGCAGATTCTCGGTTATGCGCACAAGCGCTGGGACAAACTCTCGCCGGCGCGGCAACAGCACCTGATTCATGCCGCGGATCGCTGGGAAAAGATGACACCGGCCCAGCGCGCACAGGCCCACACCCGCATGCAGCACTGGCGCACACTCAAACCCGCCGAACGCCGCCACATCCGCCAGCGTTTTCAGGCTTTCCAGAAGCTGCCGCCCGCCGAGCAGGCGCGCATCCGTGCCCAGTTCCGTGCCTTCCAGAAATTGCCGCCGGAAAAACGCAAGGCGCTGCGCGCGCGCTGGAAGCAGATGACGCCGGCGGAGCGCGATGCGGTGCTGGCACAGTGGAAACAGCAACAGGCCAAGCCCATGCCGAAATCTACCGGGCCGGGAAACGGTTGAGCGGATCGCAATCAGCCTGATTTTCAGGTCAACCGCAATGTCCTTATTCTGACTTCACGCGAGATTCAGTCATCATCATCGTCATGATCGTGGCGCGCAGTGCCACAGCTCCAGCCCAGAACCTTGGCTTGGGTGGTCGCCCCGTTGAGGGTAACGGGTAAGGTTGCAGGCAGCGGCGTCACCGGCCCGAGCGTCAGCGTTGTTTGATTCTCTGACCCGTGATCGTGATGGCCGTGCTGAATGTCAATCGCCACTTCGCTGTATGCCCCGTCTGCGGTTTTCAGCAACAGCAGGGAAGGCGTGGCAAAGCGTATGTCCTGTATGACCGTGGGCAGGTTGATGGGTGCCTGGGCGGCCAGATGCCACTGCCGGCCATGCTCATCGGCTGAGTGCTCATCCTCGTGGTCATGCCCCCGGCCCGGCCGGATGAGATAGAGGATGGCTTGGCTGTTCGTCCGCCGGATCAACAGCAAGCCATGACCGTGCGGGGTCCAGGCAAGTGCCGGATCGAATATGTTTGAGGGTGAATTGCTCTTGACAACGGCAATGCGAACCAAGCCGGTTTCGGCGTTCACTATTGTTGCGTAGAATCCATACACGTCACCTGTACTATAGTCATCTTCAGGCATGTAAGACCCATTATCTATTTGCATCTCTCCCCAAATCCCGGTGGCGGTTGGAGTCAATCGAAGCGTAATTTTGTTATTGGCGATACTTTTAATATTAATTGTGAACGGCGGGCCATTTGGCGGTGTCACACTATCGCCGACGTGAATGGTGAATGATTCATACGGAGCAATCCCTTCAAACCCAGTTATCGAAAAAATGTCATTTCCGTCATCTGCCCCGCGATTCAACGTGATAGTACCTTCGCGCTCTATGCACGCTACTGAATCTGTATATCTCTCTGCGATGCAATTTTCCTCTAAGACTGGTTCCGCTACTTCGTGAGCAGAATGAGATAAATCATGCGGAATCCGATAAAATTCAAATCGTGCCACGTCCTTACCGGCCCATTTGGTCACTCTGAGTAAATCCCGTGAATTCCAAGACAATCCTTCGATGGGATTGTTTGCTCCGAGACCAAATGTAGGGTCGTTCTTTGTTTCGTGTTGACTGGAAGGGCTTACAGAGGAAGTGCCTTGCCGTCCATACTTATCTACAACGGTGAAAGCATATGTATCCGTGTCATTTGACCCGGAAATATAAGCCACTTTATTGCCATCAGGTGAAAGAACTGCGTCGTGTTCGGTGATCGCATATGAGGTGAATTGTGTAATCATCGTACCAGTGTGATCTACCAGATACAGGTTATTACTAACTGATATCAACGCTTCACAAGTCGGTAATGCAGAATTTCTGGCATATGCTGCGATAGGCATAAAACCACAAAAGCACAACATTCCTATTGCGGACCATATCCGACATAATAACTTTCGATCGAAATATATTGCCATGGAGTACCCTCTCAATTGCCGTAACTGATGAACGTGGCGGTATGGCCGAAACTCTTGCCAAAATTAAGACACGCCTTGTAATCGGATGCTGTTCTGCCAAAAAATACATCAATATGGTATCCATGAATCCAGCCTCCACCGTCTTCAGCTATCCGATCGCCTACGGGATCGATAGAAACCGTACTCCACATCGGAATGATGCTGGTATCAACTGCTATCGTTATACCCTTCGTTGCACAAGTTCCGCTACTGGTTTCAGGGCATGGGTGAACCTCATAATAGCCCTTCTTGTGCCAATTTCGCTGTATGTAATTTCCATCAAGCAGAAGACCTGTGCCCTGAAACTGCGTGTCCCAAAAGAAATATTTGTGATGAGTACCAGATATCCCAGGTATGATGACCATTGGACCCCTAATGTCCGTTGATTCCTGTGCAACACCGTAACAGGTAACCTCGAATGTATTTTCATACTTAGCCGGCAACCAATTGATGATCCCAGGTGTTTTCGTTTTGATATCTGCCGTTGCCGACGTAATGGTTGACGAGCCTGACTGGTCCCGCGTTGAAACCGAGGCTTGGGCATTGCCGTTGGAATCGGTCAATCCGGGCTGAACAATCTGATCCAC
This sequence comes from Gammaproteobacteria bacterium, assembly GCA_035701605.1. Taxonomy (GTDB): domain Bacteria; phylum Pseudomonadota; class Gammaproteobacteria; order Natronospirales; family REEB76; genus DASSKW01. The sequence continues at coordinate 7,696 of DASSRV010000262.1, read as the reverse complement.
TGAGCCTCGATCGGACTGTAGCGCCACTGAATCGCTCGCGTCCGGTTGATCGCCCTCTGTAAGCGTCAGGGCCAAATCCGATTTGGTCAGGACGTGGTCGTTGAGTACGTGACTGCCGTATGGGATAACAGGAGAGTCTGGATTGACGGCCAATTCCTTGTCTCCAACGCAGGTATTGCCGACTAACTTATAGCCTGGTGGACATTGCAAGGTGCCATAGAACCCTTGTCCTCCGTGGCAAGTTCCAAGCCACCATTTGCAGAATTTGGAGAATGGGTTGTCGTCGTGTAGGAGCAACCCGGGAAGGCCGATGCCCAATACACCTGATAAGCGGCCCACCATTGAGATACCGCCGCAGAAACTGAATCATTAGGAAGGCCCGGTGTGTAATTTGGCATTTGTTTTGCATGATACGGCGGGCCATAGATAGGCGTCACGGGTGGAGTAGCTGAGTAGGCCCAGCTTATCGGAGAGAGCAGAAGCAGACAAAACGTAAAGCGGATCGCCAACCGCATGGATGGATTCCCCCGTTTATGCTGTATTTGATGTTCCGTCTGGAACCGTAACAGGCTAGGGGGGGGGGCTTGTCAAGCGGGCGTCTATCTGGGATGGGAGCGCCTTGGTAACACGAAGTGTCCCTTACGCGGGTAATCAATCGAGCGACTTGATGCTCTGGATCAATCGCGTTACGGCTTCCTGGCCGTCGCCGTACAGCATGCGCGTGTGGTCCATGTAGAACAGCGCGTTCTCGATGCCGGAGAAACCGCGACCCTGGCCGCGCTTGATGACGATGACGTTCTTGGCCTTGTCCGCGTTCAGGATCGGCATGCCGTAAATGGGGCTGTCCTGACGGTTGCGCGCATCGGGATTCACGACATCATTGGCGCCGATGATGAGCGCGACGTCGGCGCTGGCGAATTCGGCGTTGATTTCATCCAGGTCCGCGATCAGGTCGTAGGGTACGCCGGCTTCCGCCAGGAGCACGTTCATGTGCCCCGGCATGCGCCCCGCCACTGGGTGAATCGCAAACTTCACCGTCACGCCGCGCTGTTGCAGCAGTTGTGCCAGCTCCCAGACCTTGTGCTGCGCCTGCGCCACCGCCATGCCGTAGCCCGGCACCACGATGAGTTTGTTGCCGTAGGCCATCATCACGCCGGCGTCGGCGGCGTCAATCGGTTTCAGGCTGCCGCTGACCTCGCCGCTGCCGCTCGTGGTCTCGCCGAAATTGCTGAACAGCACGTTGGCGATGGAGCGGTTCATGGCGCGCGCCATCAATTGCGTGAGCAGGGTGCCGGCCGCGCCCACCACCATGCCGGCGATGATCATGGCGGCATTGCCGAGCACGAAACCCTCGAACGCCACCGCAAGTCCGGTGCAGGCGTTGTACAGCGAAATCACCACCGGCATGTCGGCGCCGCCGATGGGCAGCGTGGCGAGCACGCCGAACAGCAGCGCGAGCGCGAAGAATGCGATGACCACCGGCATCGGCGCAACACCGTGCAGTACCACGATCCAGATGCCGAGCACTGCCGTGGCCGCGAGTACCAGCGCGTTCACGATCTGCTGGGCGCGGTAGCGCAGGGATTTTTTGATCAGCCCCTGCAATTTGCCGAACGCGATCAGGCTGCCGCTGAACGACACTGCACCGATTACCGCACCGATTACCGCCAGGATCGCCGGCGCGACGCCCAGCGGTTCGCCGTGAATCAGCTCCTGTGCGGCGATGGCCGCGGCTGCGCCGCCGCCCATGCCGTTGTAGAGCGCCACCATCTGCGGCATTGCCGTCATGGCCACGCGCCGGCCGCTCCACCAGGCCAGAACGCCGCCGATGAAGATTGCGGTGGTTATAAGGATGTAGTTGTGTATGCCCGGCCACAGGAACGTGACCAGGCCGGCGATTAGCATGCCGACGCCGGCCCAGACGATGCCGGCCTTGGCACCCTTGGGCGAACTCATGCGTTTGAGGCCGATGATGAACAGCAGCGCGGCGAGGAAATACACCGCCTGGATCACGTCGTCGGTCACGGCGGTGGACATGAGGTTCATGCGCGTGGCGCTCCGCCACGGGGCCCGCTGGTCTTGAACATGGCCAGCATGCGCTCGGTGGACACGTAGCCGCCCACCACGTTGCCGGCCGCCAGCAGTACACCGATGAAGCCGATGACCTGTTCCGCCACGCCCTGCGCCTGACCCAGGGCCACCATCGCGCCCACCAGCACGATGCCGTGCACGAAATTGGAGCCGGACATGAGCGGTGTGTGCAGGATTACCGGCACGCGCGAAATCACTTCGTAGCCGGTGAAACCCGCGAGCATGAAGATGTATAACGCAATAAATCCGTCAATCATGGCGCGTCTCCGATGCGTTCCAGTCTGTATTGCATGGCGGGACAGACAGAAATGCTTGAGATGTCATCCCGGCCTGCGGCCGGGATGATGTGTTCCGGACTGGATGCCGGCCTTCGCCGGCATGACGGAATGAGCGTGTTGTGTTGCCAGTGCGATTGAATATCGTCGTCCCGGCGCAGGCCGGGGCCCAGTCTGAATGGATATCCCGGCCCGTGGCCGGGATGCTTGATCTGATTGGATGCCGGCTTTCACCGACATGACGAGAAAGGCAGCCGGAGGTTTTATTCACGCTTCTTCCACCTGCTTGCGCGTGGGTTCGTGAACGATTTTGCCGTCATGCGTGAGCACGCTTTTCGCGTACACCTCGTCGTTCCAGTCAATCGAGAGCGCACCGTCCTTGACCAGCGGACTGAAGAAATTGAGCAGGTTGCGTGCGTACATGTCGCTGGCGTGCTCCGCGAGCAGGCTCGGCAGATTGAGCGGACCCGCAATCAGCACCGCACCGTGCGCGACATCCTCGCCGGGCCGGGTCAGTTCGCAGTTGCCGCCGGATTCCGCGGCCAGGTCCACGATCACGGCGCCGGGTTTCATGGCTTCCACCATGGCACGGTCCAGGATGCGCGGCGCGGCGCGGCCGGGAATCGCGGCCGTGGTGATGACGGCATCGGCCTGCGCCACATGTTTTGCCAGCGCGTCGCGCTGCTGCTGTTTTTCCTCGGCGGTCAGTTCGCGTGCATAGCCGCCTGCACCTTCCGCCGATACGCCGGTGTCCACGAACTTCGCGCCCAGCGATTCCACCTGTTCGCGCGCGGCCGCGCGCACGTCGTAGCCTTCCACTATCGCACCCAGCCGGCGTGCCGTGGCGATGGCCTGCAAGCCCGCGACGCCCGCGCCGACCACCAGCACTTTCGCCGGCCGGATGGTGCCGGCGGCGGTGGTCAGCATGGGAAAGAAGCGCGCGAGTTTTTCCGCGGCCAGCAGGGCGGCTTTGTAACCCGCGGCGGCGGCCTGCGAGGACAGCGCATCCATGGCCTGCGCGCGCGAAATGCGCGGCACCAGTTCCATGGCGAAGCTGGTCACCTTCGCATCCCGCAAAGCCTTGACCACGTCCGGGTGCCGGTGCGGGTTGAGCAGCCCGATCAGCACCGAACCCGCTTTCATGCGCGCGATGTTCTGGGCTTCCGGTGTCTGTACCTTGAGCACCACATCGGCCGTGGCAGCGCCTTCCGCCGCGGTGAGCGTGCGTGTGTCGGCGTAGGACGCATCCGTGAAACCGGCGCTGACACCGGCGCCGCTTTCCAGCAGCAGTTCCGCGCCCAGTGACACGAATCTGGCCGCAACCGGCGGCGTGAGCGCCACGCGGCGCTCGCTGGCGGCGGATTCCCTGGGTATGAAGACGCGGATTGCCATGCTGTGCCGGTAGTCCGTGAACACCGAATGGGTTTCTGGGGAGCGTCAGCAGTGTAGGCGCAGGCGTGGTTTTTTGCCAGCCACGCGCCGGTCAAAGCCCGCGCCCGACAAGGGCTGACGTTGCATTTCGGGCAAATTTCTGCAATAACTATGCCAGTTTTTCGGCATCGGGAGTACGGCTGTGTACGACCTGTCGCAGGAAGTTCTCCGCACCGACGTGGCAGGCATGCCGTTGGAGTGGATTGACTACCAGGATGCGGTCAGGCTCTACCACCTGGAGCAGGTGGCGTACAGTTGCGGCAGTCTGCTTTACCGCCTGCACGGCGGCATCTGCGCCCGGAGCGGGCAGCAGAGCCGCGTTGAAGTCAATTCCATCATCGCCACCTACGGCAACAACCACGCGCTTGCCAAGGCGCGCGAGCATTACGTGCCGCCGCTCAACAACCACACCCTGTTCAAGCGCGACGGCCACCTCTGCATGTACTGCGGCCAGCGCTTCTCCGGCGTGGAGCTGTCGCGCGATCACATCACGCCGCTCAGCCACGGCGGCGAGGACACCTGGATGAACGTGGTGGCGGCCTGCAAGCGCTGCAACAATCACAAGGCCGGGCGCACGCCGGAAGGCGCCGGCATGCAGTTGCTGGCGGTGCCGTTCACGCCCAATCACGCGGAATACATTTTCCTGAAGGGCCGGCGCGTGCTTGCCGACCAGATGGAATTCCTGCTGGCGCATTTCCCGCGCACCAGCCCGTTGCACCAGCGTGTTCAGAAAATGCTGGCCTGATGTCCGCGCTGCCGTCACATCGCAAAGCCCCGCCCAGGCGGGGCTTTCTGTTTTGCGGGAGCCCGCGTGCGTGCGGTGGGGCGGGGTGACGTGAGCCTGTCGGCGTTTCAAGCTGCATTGAACACACGCATCGCCGCCTGGCGCGGCGAGCGTATTGTCTGGCACGGCCTCGGTGCGGGGGTGGGCGGACACTGCTGGCGGGTGCAGGGCACAACCGGCCGATGGTTCGTGAAAACCGCGGCCGACGCCCGCGAGCTGTTCGAGGCGGAAGCGGACGGCCTGCGTGCGCTGCACGCCGCTCGAAGCGTGCGCGTGCCGCAGGTGCTGGAAGCCGGCGAATGCGGTGGCACCGGCTATCTGATTCTGGAATGGCTGGTGCTGGGAGCAGGCAATGCAGTGGCGGCCGCGCGACTCGGTACGCAACTGGCAAAGCAACACCGGTGTCTCGGCGCACGCTTCGGCTGGGCGCGCAACAATTTCATCGGTACCACACCGCAGTTCAACGCTTGGCATGAGGACTGGCCGGGATTCTTCCGTGATCGCCGGCTCGGTTTCCAGTTGCGGCTGGCCGCGGAAAACGGCTATCAGGGCGAGTTGCAGACACAGGGCGCACGGCTGCTGGAAAAACTGCCGGCGTTCTTTGCGGGCTACACGCCGCCACCGAGTTTGTTGCACGGGGACTTGTGGGGCGGCAACTGGGGCGTGCTGGACGATGGCGAGCCGGCAGTGTTCGATCCGGCGGTGTATTACGGCGACCGGGAGGCGGATCTCGCCATGACCGAGCTGTTCGGCGGTTTTCCAGCGGAGTTCTACCGGGCCTATGATGCGCAGTTCCCGCGCGATGCCGGTTACCCGCTGCGCCGCGATCTCTACCAGCTCTACCACCTGTTGAATCACCTGAACCTGTTCGGCGACGCGTACCGTGCGCAGGTGGAGCGTCTCATGCAGCGGCTGTTGGCGGAAGCCGGCTGACAGGTACGCGAGGGCGTATGCGGATTACGCGGGCAGCGCGATGCTGACGGCCAAACCGCCTTCCGCGCGGTTGGCAAGACCGATGCGTCCGCCATGCGCCTCGACGATCTCACGCGCCAGCGCGAGCCCCAGGCCGGTGCCGCTGCGTTTGGTGGAGTAGAACGGCAGCAGGGCCTGTGCCAGCACCGTGGCGCTCATGCCGGGGCCGCGGTCGCTGACCTCGATGCGCCAGTCCGGGCCGGCACGGCGCACGCCGAGTGTCACGTCGCTTGCCGCACTGCCGGATTCATGTGCGTTCTTGAGCAAATTGATCAGCACCTGCTCGATCTGCGCGGCATCGAAGCGGCCGGGCTCCGGCGGCAGCGGCGCGGCGAGCGCGAACGTGAAATGCTGCCGCAGCCGTTCGGTGAAGGGCTCCCAGGACACCGCGTCCGGGCGCGGCGCCGGCAGCTTGGCGAAATCCGCATAACCGGCAATGAAATCGTGCAGGTGATCGGCGCGCTCGCCGATGCCGGCAAATACGTCCGGCAGGCGTGCCAACTCGCCGCGCCGCGCCAGTTCCGCGCCGGAATGCGACAGCGACGAGATCGGTGCCAGCGAATTGTTCAGTTCATGGCTGATGACGCGGATCACCCGTTTCCAGCTCGCCACTTCCTGGCGCGACAGCTCGCGTGTCAGGCGCTGCACCAGGAACAGGCGGTGCGGGCGGCCCTGAAGGCGGAATGCGCGGCGCGACACGTGGAAGATTTCCTCGTTGTGGTCCAGTTCCACGCCCAAGAGACTGTCCTCGCCGGCCAGCATTGCCTGACGCATGGTGTCCGGGCAATGTTGCAGCAGTTCCGCGAGATCCAGGCCGAGTGGACTCTTGCCCTCGTTGAACAGGTGGCGTGCCGCCAGATTGGCATACACCACGCGTTCGTGCGCATCGGCCAGTATCAAGGCAGTAGGCGTGTGTTGCATCACGGTGTCGAGCAGCAGTTCACGCTGCACCAGGTGCTGGCGCTGCTCACGCAGGGCCTGGCCCAGTTCGTTGTGCGCCGTCACCAGCTCGCCCAGTTCGTCGCGCCGTTGCAGCGCCAGCGACAGGCTGAAATCGCCGTCCCGGTAACTGGCGACGCTGCCGGACAGTGCGCGCAGCAGCCGGCGCACGGGCTGCATGTTCATGTGCGCGATCCAGAACAACAATGGCAGACACAGCAGGAGCGCAACCAACGCACTGAGCCACAGGCTGGCAAGCCAGGCGGCCAGCGCGGCGGTCACCACCACACCGGCAACCAGTATGGCGACGAGCAGGCTTGCCAGTTTGCCTTCCAGCGAGAGCAGTCGCATGACGCGTCAGTCGTTGATGCCGTAACGCTGCATACGGCGGTACAGCGCCTGCCGTGACAGTCCCAGTGAGCGTGCTGCGCGGCTGATGATGCCGCCGGCGCGACGCAGCGCATCCTCGATTGCCTCGCGTGGCGGCTCATTGAGGTTGCGCGCGCTTGCGGATGCCGTGGCCGGCAGGCCGAGATGCGCGACCATGATGTCCTTGCCGCCGCACAGCAGGCGGGCGCGCTCCAGCGTGTTCTTGAGTTCACGCACGTTGCCCGGCCAGGTGTGCGCGACCAGCGCATCGCGCGCCTCTTCGGACAGCGATGCCGTGTCCTTCAGGAAATATTCGGCCAGCGGCAGCACGTCCTCGCTGCGCTCGGCCAGGGGCGGCAGCGCAATCTCGATGGTGTTCAGACGGTAGTACAGGTCCTCGCGGAATTTCCCTTCGCGAATCATCGCGGGCAGGTCCGCGTTGGTGGCGCTGATGACGCGCACCTTGACCTTGCGCGTGCGCGTCGAGCCCAGACGTTCGAATTCACCGGATTCCAGCACCCGCAGCAACTTCATCTGGCCGGCCGCCGGCAGGTTGCCGATCTCATCCAGGAACAGCGTGCCGCCGTCGGCGGCCTCGAAGCGGCCTTCACGTGCGCGCGTGGCGCCGGTGTAGGCGCCGGCCTCGGCACCGAACAATTCGGCTTCAATCAATTCGCTCGGCAGTGCGCCGCAATTCACGGTCAGGAACGGCTTGTCGCGCAGGCCAGAATTGGCGTGCACGATTTCGGCGATGCGCTCCTTGCCGGCGCCGTTGGGTCCGGTAATCAGCACCGGCACGTCGGCACGCGCAACCTGGCAGGCCAGCTCGATCACG
>DASSRV010000261.1:0-2803 GCA_035701605.1 Gammaproteobacteria bacterium | reverse complement strand
GAGCGATCTCGGTGCCACCTTGCTGTTGCTGGCGCTGTTTCTCGGCGCGGTGACCGTGTTCACCGGCCTGTCCTGGCTCGCGGTGATGGATCGCACGGGGCATTTCACACTGGTGGGCCTGGAGCGGCTGCGCAACCGCTGGGGCTGGCTCAAGGAAGCCATCCAGGCGCGTCGCGCGCGCGAGCAGCAGATCGAAGTCATCAAGGTGCAGACCGAGCAGGTCAAGAGCCGGCCCAAGCCGCGCATCGAACCGGTGGTGAAGGCGGTGGTGCCGAGCCCGCGCGTGGAGCGCGAGCGCCAGGTGCCACTGTTCGAGCCGGCGGCGGATTCGGAATTGCCACCGCTCTCGCTGCTGGACGATCCACCGCCGAAGGTGGATGGCTATTCGGATGCCGCGCTGGACGCGATTTCCCGGCGCGTGGAAATCAAGTTGCGCGATTTCGGCGTGGAAGTCCAGGTGGTGGCGGTCAATCCCGGTCCGGTGGTGACGCGCTTCGAGATGCAGCCGGCAGCCGGCGTGAAGGTCAGCCAGATCACCAACCTCGCCAAGGACCTGGCGCGCGAACTCTCGGCCATCAGCGTGCGCGTGGTGGAAGTGATACCGGGCAAATCCGTGGTCGGGCTGGAAATCCCGAATGAATCGCGCGAGCTGGTGACGCTGGGCGAAATCCTGAAATCGCGCGAATACGACGATTCGCGTTCGCCGCTGACGCTCGCGCTTGGCAAGGACATCGGCGGCAATCCGATCGTGGCCGATCTCGAACGCATGCCGCACCTGCTGATCGCCGGTACCACGGGCTCCGGCAAATCGGTGGCAATCAACGCCATGATCCTGAGCCTGCTGTACAAGTCCACGGCCACGCGCGTCATCATGATTGATCCCAAGATGCTGGAGCTTTCGGTGTACGAGGGCATCCCGCACCTGCTGGCACCAGTGGTCACCGACATGAAGGAGGCCGCGAACGCCCTGCGCTGGTGCGTGGCGGAAATGGAAAAACGCTACCGCCTGATGGCGGCGCTCGGCGTGCGCAACTTGGCCGGATACAACCGCAAGGTCCGGGATGCCATTGAGGCGGGCAAGCCGGTTCCGGATCCGTTCTTCAAGGCCGACATGAACGCGATCAGCGATTCGGAAATCCCGACGCTCACCGAACTGCCCAACATCGTGGTGGTGGTGGACGAGCTCGCCGACATGATGATGGTGGTCGGCAAGAAAGTGGAGGAGCTGATCGCGCGGCTGGCGCAGAAAGCGCGCGCGTCCGGTATCCACCTGATTCTCGCCACCCAGCGCCCCTCGGTGGACGTCATCACCGGACTCATCAAGGCCAATATTCCCGCGCGCATCGCGTTCCAGGTGTCGGCGCGCGTGGATTCGCGCACCATCCTGGATCAGCAGGGCGCGGAATCCCTGCTCGGTCACGGCGACATGCTGTTCCTGCCGCCCGGCACGCCGGTGCCGATGCGCATCCATGGCGCCTTTGTCAGCGACCAGGAAGTGCATACTGTTGTTGCACATCTGAAACGCAACGGCACACCGCGTTACATGGACGAGATTCTGCAAGGTCCGGCCGAGGCATTGCCGGGGCTGCCGGGCATGGGCGAACTCGGCGAGGAGGGCGGCGACAGCGAAAGCGATCCGCTCTACGATCAGGCGGTACGCATCGTGACGGAAACGCGACGCGCCTCGATCTCGGGCGTGCAGCGCCGCCTCAAGATCGGCTACAACCGGGCCGCGCGCATGATCGAGGGCATGGAAGCGGCCGGTATCGTCGGGCCGCTGCAATCCAATGGTTCACGCGAGGTGCTGGTAGCACCACCGCCGTCCGATCGCGAGGAGTAAACGTACGATGAAGCTTCCTGTCCGTTGCTTGGGGATCGCCTTGCTCGCCAATGTCTGCTTCACGCCTGCCGGCCACACGGCGCCGGCTTCCGGTGTTGTGCAGATGAAGCATTTTCTTGCCGCGACGCACAGTCTGACGGCGGAATTCAGCCAGACGGTGATGGATACCAACCGGCGTACCGTTAAACAGTCTTCCGGCACGCTCGCGATCAAGCGGCCCAATCGTTTTCGCTGGGATTACGCGGCGCCGAACCGTGAGATCATCGTGGCGGACGGCGCGAGGGTGTGGATCTACGACGTGGAGTTGCAGCAGGTGACGGTGAAGCCGCTGGACGGCACCCTGGCCGCCAGTCCGGCGGTATTGCTGTCCGGCTCCAATGACGTGAGCCGGAATTTCAAGGTAAAAGACCTGGGCAACAAGGAAGGCGTCGCCTGGGTGGGCCTGATCCCCAAGGTACAGGACACGGATTTCGAACAGGTGCGACTGGGATTCAGCAAGGGCACTCTCGCGGTCATGGAACTGAAGGATGCCCTCGGCAATCTCACCCGCATCACGTTCACGCACGTGGTGCCGAATCCGAAACTGTCCGACGACCGCTTTCACTTCACGCCGCCGCCGGGTGCGGACGTGATTGGCGATACCGGCGCGCCGCATGGCTGACAACGGCGCAGGCGCCCGTCGCCTGCGCAGCGGCTGGCAGGCGCTCGGATTCGGCATGGTGGTCCTGGTGTGGTGGGCATGCCTTGTGCCTTCGCCACCGGAGATTCCGCCGGCGTTTCCATACTTCGATAAATTCGAGCATTTCATCGCCTATCTGGTGCTGGCCGGCTGGTTTGCGGCCATCCACGCGCGTATGCGTGCACGCATTGTCGTGTTGTGCCTGCTGGTGCTCATGGGCGGCGTGATCGAAGTGTTGCAGCATTACACCGGCCGTGACGCCGAATGGCTGGACTGGCTCGCCG
>DASSRV010000260.1:0-3560 GCA_035701605.1 Gammaproteobacteria bacterium | reverse complement strand
CCGCGGCCGGACTGGGTGCGGTGCTGGTGCCGTTCGCGGCCGCGGTGGACGACCACCAGACCCGCAATGCACGGTTTCTGACGCGCCCCGGCGCCGCGGAACGCATCGCACAGGACAACTGCACGCCGGATGCACTGGCCGCGGTCTGCAAGCGCCTGCTCCCGGATCGCGCACGCCTGCTGAGCATGGCCATGCGCGCCCGCACCCTGGCGCGCAGCGATGCGGCACAACGCGTCGCGGATGCCTGTATGCAGGCCGGAGGTGCGGCATGAGCAATCAGATGCGCCGCATCCGTCACATTCATTTCGTGGGCATCGGCGGCGTGGGCATGGGCGGCATTGCGGAAGTGCTGCTCAACCTCGGTTACCGGGTCAGCGGTTCGGACATGAAGCCCAATGCCATCACACGCCGGCTCGACGAACTCGGCGCGACAGTGCACATCGGGCACGCTGCCGCGCATGTCGTGGACGCGGATGTCGTGGTGGTTTCCAGTGCAGTGGCGTCGGACAACCCGGAACTCGTGGCCGCACGCGCGCGGCGCATCCCGCTGGTGCGGCGCGCCGAGATGCTGGCCGAGCTGATGCGTTTCCGTTCCGGTATCGCGGTGGCCGGCACCCACGGCAAGACCACCACCACCAGTCTGGTGGCGAGCGTGCTGTCCGAAGGCGGGCTGGACCCGACCTTCGTCATCGGCGGCCGGCTGCTGAGCGCCGGTACCAATGCGCGGCTCGGCGGGGGGCAGTATCTGGTGGCGGAAGCGGACGAAAGCGACGCCTCGTTCCTGTCGCTGCAACCGCTGATCGCGGTGGTCACCAACATTGACGCGGATCATCTCGACACCTACGAGGGCGACTTCGCGCGACTGCGCGCCACGTTCGTGGAATTCCTGCATCACCTGCCGTTTTACGGCATCGCGGTGCTGTGCATGGACGATGCTGAAGTGCGCCGGATCATGCCGGACGTGGCGCGTCCGGTATTGACCTACGGCACGCACGAAGATGCCGATTTTCGTGCCAGCGACATCCAGCGTGCCGGCCACGTGACCCGTTTCCGCGTGACACGGCCGGCCGGCCGCGCGCCGCTCGACGTGACGCTCAACCTTGCCGGCACCCACAACGTGCAGAACGCGCTCGCGGCGATCGCCATCGCGCAGGATCTCGAGATCGAGGACGCGGCACTGCTGCGCGCGCTGGCGAAATTCGAGGGCGTCGGCCGGCGTTTCCAGATGCACGGCGAGATCGCGACACCCGCGGGTCGGGTGCTGCTGGTGGACGACTACGGCCATCACCCGCGGGAACTCGCCGCCACCCTCGCCGCGGCGCGTGAAGGCTGGCCGGAACGACGTCTGGTGGTGGCGTTCCAGCCGCACCGCTACACCCGCACCCGCGACCTGTTCGAGGATTTCGCGGAAGTGTTGTCGCACGTGGACGCGCTGGTGCTGCTGGAAGTGTATGCCGCCGGCGAGCAGCCGATTGCGGGCGCGGATGCGCGCGCCCTGGCGCGCTCGATCCGCAATCGCGGTCGCGTGGACCCGGTGTTCGTGGCGCAAGCACGCGATCTGCCGGAGGCCTTGCTGGGGATTCTGCACGACGGGGACCTGTTGTTGACGTTGGGAGCCGGCGACATCGGCGCGGTGGCCGCGGAACTGCCGCAGCGTCTGCATGAGTCGGCAGCGGCATCCACCGCCTCGGGGCAACACGCATGAAACCGCGCATGCCCGCACCTCCATCTTCACGCCGCGTCTGGAAATGGCTCGGACCCGCTACGGCCGGGGCGGCGTTGTTGCTCGTGCTGGTGCTGCTGGCGATGCGGTTCGCCACGCCGTTGCTGAATGGTCCTGCGCTCACCACCTTGATCGTGCAGGGTGAGCTGCACCACGTCATGCCGGCCGAGGTGCGCACGGCGCTGTTGCCGGCAGTGGCCGGCAGGGGATTCTTCCGCGTGGACATGCCGCGTGCGCGGGCCAGGGTGCAGGCCCTGCCGTGGGTGGCGGGCGTCACGGTGCGGCGCGGTTGGCCGCACACCTTGTACGTGCAGGTGGTGGAGGAAGTGCCGGTGGCGCGCTGGAACGGCAGCGGGCTGATGGATGCGCAGGGCAAGGTATTCGTGCGCGGCGATGTCAGCGGATTCGCGCAACTGCCGCTGCTGTCCGGTCCCGAGGACGGCGCCGGGGACGTGCTCGCGGACTACCACACGTTTGTCGCACTGACCGAGCCGCGTGGTCTGCGCATCACGCAACTGACGGTGGATGAACGCGGCGCCGCCAGTGTGCGCTTCAGTGACGGCATCGAGGTGAGGCTCGGGCGCGAAGACGCATCGCAGCGCCTGGCGCGGTTCGGCGCGGTGGCGCTGCCGGCGCTGGGCGCGCAACTGCCGAACGTCGCTTATGTGGATATGCGTTACACCAATGGCTTTGCGGTGGGCTGGCGCGAAACGGCGCCGGCCTGTTCCATGCGCGCGACCTGCACGCCCGCGCACCGCCGCGACGGACACGGAGAGGGTTAGCAATGACCAGAAAAGCGGACAAGCAACTGATTGTGGGCCTGGATGTCGGGACTTCGAAGGTGGTCGCGATCGTGGGCGACGTGCTGCCGGAAGGCGGCGTCGAGATCGTCGGCATCGGTTCGCACCCCTCACGCGGACTGAAGCGCGGCGTGGTGGTCAATATCGAGTCCACCGTGCAATCCATCCAGCGCGCGGTGGCGGAAGCGGAACTGATGGCGGGCTGCCAGATTCATTCCGTGTACGCCGGCATCGCCGGCAGCCACGTGCGCAGCCTCAATTCGCACGGCGTGGTGGCGATCCGCGACAAGGAAGTCACCGCCGGCGACGTGGAGCGGGTGATTGACGCGGCGCGCGCCGTGAGCATCCCGGCCGACCAGAAAATCCTGCACATCCTGCCGCAGGATTTCGTGATTGACGGTCAGGACGGCATCCGCGAACCCATCGGCATGTCCGGGGTACGTCTGGAAGTGCACGTGCACATCGTGACCGGCGCGATGAGCGCGGCACAGAACATCGTGCGCTGCGTGGAGCGCTGCGGCCTGAAAGTGGACGACATCATCCTGGAACAACTGGCGTCGTCCTACGCGGTGCTGAACGAGGACGAGAAGGAACTGGGCGTGTGCCTGGTGGACATCGGCGGCGGTACCACCGATATCGCGGTGTTCACGGACGGCGCGATTCGCCACACCGCGGTGATTCCGATTGCCGGCGATCAGGTCACGAACGACATTGCGGTGGCGTTGCGCACGCCCACGCACCACGCCGAGGAAATCAAGATCAAGTACGCCTGTGCGCTGCCGCAGCTCGCCAGTGCCGACGAGACCATCGAGGTGCCGAGCGTGGGCGAGCGTCCTCCGCGGCGGCTGGCGCGCCAGACCCTCGCTGAAGTGGTCGAGCCGCGCTACGAGGAGCTGTTCAGCCTGATCCAGGCGGAACTCCGTCGCAGCGGCTTCGAGGACGCGATCCCGGCCGGCATCGTCTTGACCGGCGGCAGCGCCAAGATGGAAGGCGCGGTGGAACTGGCGGAGGAAGTGTTCCATGCGCCGGTACGTCTC
>DASSRV010000259.1:0-2480 GCA_035701605.1 Gammaproteobacteria bacterium | reverse complement strand
CGCCGCGAGGATGCGCTGCCGGTAATCCGCGGCCAGCGCGGTGGTGGTGACCGGCGGTTTCAGGTTGGGCATCACGATGGCGCGCGCGAATCGCCTTGCACTCGGCGGCACCGTGTCGTGTAGCACCTCGCCGTCACGCAGATGCAGGTGCCAGTCGTCGGGCCGGGTGATGTCGAGCGTGTCGGTCATGGTGCGGGCAGCTTCTGTTCCAGCAGCAGGTTCAGGCTGAAGCGTACCCCGAATCCGGTGGTCTCGGTCGGAACGTGCGCGAGGCCGCCCTTGTGTTCGCCGGCGGCAAGGTCAATGTGCACCCAGGGGATGTCCCCGGGCACGAAGCGCGACAGGAAACGCGCCGCCAGGATGTGGTCGGCCTCGCCCTCGATGAGGCATTGCTTGACATCGGCGATGGTGCTTTCCAGCGCTTCGTCGTAATCGCTGTCCACCGGAAACGGCCACATGCGTTCACCGCTGGCACGGCCGGCCGCGATCACCAGCGCGGTCAGTGTCTCGTGATTGCAGAACGCGCCGCTGTAGCGTGTACCGAGCGCGGTGATGCAACTGCCGGTGAGCGTGGCGAAATCGAGCAGCAGGCCGGGTCGCGCGCGGCTGGCGATGGCCAGCGTGTCGGACAGCACCATGCGGCCTTCGGCATCGGTGTGCACGATCTCGATGTTCACGCCGTTACTGGCGGTGATGACGTCGTTCTGCGTGTAGGCACGCGGACCGATGTCGTTACGCGACAGCGCCAGCCAGCAATCCACCTGGAACGGCACCTTGAGGCGCGTGAGCGCGAGCAGGGTACCGAGCGCCACCGCGCTGCCCTGCATGTCGCCGTGCATGCCGAACATGCCCTTCGCGGATTTGAGATTGACGCCGCCGGTGTCGTAGCAGATGCCCTTGCCGACCAGCGCCACCGGACGCGCGTTCTTGGCGGGTTTCACCGGCTTGTACACCAGGTGTGCGATGCCGGCATCGCCCGCGTCGCTGCCCTGCGCCACGGCGAGGAAGGCGCCGGCCTTGAGCGCCTGCAACTTGCGCCGGTCCAGGAACTCGAAACGCCAGCCTTCGCGCCGCGCCAGTGCCGCAAGGTGCGCGCGGTAGCGCGCCGGGGTCAGGTGATTGGCGGGTTGCAGGGTGAGCCAGCGTGCCAGCGCATTGCCTTCCGCGGCGGCCAGTGTGTGCGCGGCGTCGAATTTTTGCGCGACACCGAACAAACGGATGGATTTCAGGCGGCGTGCGGCAGCCGGTTCGCGTTTGAATTGCGGCGCGGCGAAACTGGCGGCGTGCAACGCGGCGAGCAGGGCGTCGGCCGCGGCGTGCTGTTGCGCCGGCTTCATGCCCGGCAGCATCACACCGACACGGGCGGGGTTACGTTCCAGCGCCCGCGCCACGAGTTTGCGTGCCAGCGTCAGCCATTCGAAACAACTGGCCCCGTCCGCGATGAAGCCCAGCACTGCGGTGGTGAGCGCCTTGTTGGGGAGATCGGTTTGCACGATGCAACCGGCTTCACGGCCGGCTTTGCCGGCCGGCAGTTTTTGTCGCAGGCGCTCGGCATGCGGGAAAGCCGGCCAGGGCTTTTGGCCGGAAGCGGCGGGCAGCAGTATAATGACCGCGTCGAGGGCGTCCATCTGCGCCGTCCCCGCCGCTTCGGGCTGTTGTTCCAGCCGGATTTTCAGCGGTTGCGGAAGTGCTTGCGCCATGATGTTCCCCGGTGCCGTCAGGCACGAATGATATAGGGCTTCGTGTCCCGCCGAAAGGGCGTCGCGGTGATCGTGTTCGAGCAGCAGGCGACCGGACGCATGTTCCTGTGCCACAGGCTGTTCCCGTCCGCGCGCCGGAGGCCACGCTGCCGGCAAAACACCAAACGCTTGATTTGTGAAAGGCACCGCAATGGCGAACGACATGGCGAGAATCGAAGACCAGGACGCACAGGAAACCCGCGAATGGACCGAAGCACTGGCATCGGTGCTGGATCGGGAAGGCATCGCGCGCGCGCATTTCCTGATCGAGCAATTGATTGACGAAGCGCGTCGCTCCGGCGCCTACCTGCCGTACAGCCCCAACACCGCCTACATCAACACCATCCCGCTGTCCCAGGAACCGCAATACCCCGGCGATCGCGCAGTCGAGAAGCGCATCGAGGCCTACATCCGCTGGAATGCGATGGCGATGGTGGTGCATGCCAACAAGGTCACGCCCGGCATCGGCGGCCATATCGCGACCTACGCCTCCGCCGGTACGCTGTATGAAGTCGGCTTCAATCATTTCTGGCGTGCGCCGAACAAGGAACACGGTGGCGACCTGGTGTACATCCAGGGCCATTCCTCGCCCGGCATCTATGCGCGCTCGTTCCTGGAGGGGCGCTTCACCAAGGAGCAACTGCTGAATTTCCGCCGCGAAGTCGAACGCGATGGCCTGTCGTCGTATCCGCACCCCTGGCTGATGCACGATTACTGGCAGTTCCCGACCGTCTCCATGGG
>DASSRV010000258.1:0-4578 GCA_035701605.1 Gammaproteobacteria bacterium | reverse complement strand
TGGATGATCAGCACCAGCGCGATGATTGCGAGGCCCCAATCGCGCACCAGGGAATGCAACCACGACAGCAGCTTGAACGTCGGCGCCGCGATCACGGTGAACATGCCGTAGTCAACGGTCAGGTTCAGGCCGGGCGTGATGTCGCCCAGTTCGTTCTGCAGCTTGGGTCCGACATACAGGCGCGCGTTGCGGGTGGCGCTGGCACCTGGCGCCACGGCAAGGCCGGGTCCCATGGCGCGGATCAAATAGCGCGGCTTGCCTTCGGTTCCCTGCGCCGGGATCAGCACGCTGCTGAAGCGCTCGGCCTGCTTGTCGTCCGGAACCCACGCACCCAGGAAGAACCGCTGGCTCATCGCAATCCAGCCGCCGGTCACTTGTTGCTGCAGGGGCTCTCCTTCGAACTTGTCGAAGGCCAGCTTCTTGAACTTCTCGTCCGGGCTGTACCACGCGGCACCGGTAAAGCTCAGGCTGTCCGGGTTGTAAAACTCGAGGAAATGCTTGGGCGGCGGCGGGGGTTCGACGCGTTCCAGTTGTTCGTACGCGTTGCCGCGCCAGGTCTGCGCACCGTGGTTGTCGATCTGCTGGCTCAACCCGACCACATAACTGCCGCGTTTCATGGTGTAGCGCTTGACCACACTGATGCCGCTCGCGACATCGCGCCAGTTCAGGGTCACCACGACCTGTTTCTGGCCAGGTGTCAGCGAATACTGCTTGGCTGTCGCGCTGAATTCGGCGAGGTGGTTGGGGGCGGCGCTGCCGTTGGCACCGACCAAGCCGCTTTGCGCCACGTAATACTGTCCCGGCTTGTCATCCAGCAACTGCACCGGCGGACTGCCGCGCTTGGTGCTTTGCGGATACTTCAGCAGGTCGGCGGCGACGATGGTGCCGCCGCGCGGATCGATGGTCAGGCGCAACACGTCGTTGCTGGCGGTGATCAGATCTGCCGCCGGCGTCGCAACCGCCTGGCCCGCCGTTTCCGGAACGTTGCCGAGTGCAGGGGGCGCCGCCGTTTCGACAGCGCTGGTGGCTTCCGGTACGCCGCCGGCAGCAGACGTTGGCGCTGTGTTGGCAACGGGCGCGGGCGGCGGAACGGCCGGGTAGTCGTGCTGCCATTGTTGCCAGAGCAGGTATGCGACGACCAGCAACGCCACGACCAGCAGGGTGCGTGTTTGATTGATCACAGGGGAAAACTCGGAATGGGCCGCGCGACTGCTTGGCGCGAATCAGCCGTCGATTGTGCCGGGGCCGGGCGCAGGCTTCAACGCTTTCAGTTTCCGCCAGGCCTCGGCAAGGTCGGCATGCAGGGCCGGGTTGACCACGGTGGCCGCGGACGCCCGCGCAATCACCAGTATGTCCAACGCCGGGAGGGCATCGCGTTCACGCCGGAACGTTTCGCGCGTGATGCGCTTGATCCGGTTGCGCACGACCGCGCGCTTGCTGACCTTGCGGGAAACCGCGAGCCCCAACCTCGCCCGGCCTGTCGGCGAGGCGACCCAGCGCAGCAGGAAATGACGGGTCTGGACTCGCCCGCGCGCGTCCCTGAGCGGGGCAAAATCGGCGGCTCGGCGCAGCCGCGCGGAAGGCGGCAAGCCGGGCATGCGCGATGCGCTTACGGGATCAGGCGCTTGCGGCCCTTGGCACGACGCGCCGACAAGACCTTGCGGCCGTCGGCGGTCTTCATGCGGGCACGAAAACCGTGGGTGCGGGCGCGTTTGAGCACGCTGGGCTGATAGGTGCGTTTCATGGGTGACTCCGCGGCGGGACGCCCGCGCGAGGCGGGTCATGCATGGAAAAAGACTGCGGATTTTACGGTCGCATGCGGGTCTGCGTCAACCAGGTTGCGGCTCGGCGACACGATCGTGTGTGCCCGGATCGCGGGGTTTCGACAGCCTGTTAGACTCACCCGTTCACCATGCGCGCGCGGCGCGCATCGGCAACTTAGATCCATTCCGGGTTGATCCACTGCGGGAATCCATGAGCGACCTCTGGCAACGCTGCCTCGCCAGGCTCGAAGGCGAAATCGAACCGAGCGTGCTGCACACCTGGTTGCAGCCGCTGCAGGCACGCTACGACGACGGCATCCTGCGGCTGTTCGCGCCGAACAGCTATACCCTGGAGTTCGTGCGCAACGGCTATCTCTCCCGCATCGAGGGCACCTTGTCGGCACTGGCCGGACGACCCGTGCCGTTGCGACTGGAAGTCGGCTCGATCGCGGCGGCGACCCGGCCCGCGTTCCTGCAGGCGGCCACGCCGGCGCCGGCGATCCAGCAACACAACCTCGATCCGCACTACACCTTCGACAACTTCGTCGAGGGCAAGTCCAACCAGTTGGGCAAGGCCGCGGCCATGCAGGTCGCACAGAATCCCGGCTGCGCCTACAACCCCCTGCTTCTCTACGGCGGCACCGGGCTCGGCAAGACCCACCTGATGCAGGCAGCCGGCAACCTGATGCTTGCCCACAATCCGTCGATGAAACTGCTGTACGTGCACTCCGAGCGTTTCACCGAGATGATGATCGCGGCGCTGCGCAACAAGAACATGGATGATTTCAAGCACCGCTTCCGTTCGGTGGATGCCCTGCTGATCGACGACATCCAGTTCTTCGCCGGCAAGGACGCGACCCAGGAAGAGTTCTTCCACACCTTCAACACCCTCTACGAATCGCGCCAGCAGATCATCCTGACCTGCGATCGTTACCCGAAGGAAGTCGACAACCTCGAATTGCGCTTGAAGTCGCGCCTGGGTTGGGGGCTTTCGGTCGCCATCGAGCCGCCCGATTTCGAAACCCGTGCCGCGATCCTGCTGGAGAAGGCGCAAACCCGCGGCATTCCGTTGCCGAGCGACGTGGCGCTGTTGTTGGCGCGGCGAATCCGCTCCAACGTGCGCGAACTCGAAGGCGCACTCAATACCGTCGCCGCGCAGGCCAACTTGTCGGGCCGCGGGATCACGGTGGAACTGGTGCAGGAGACCCTGCGCGACCTGTTCAACGTGCACGCGCGCGCGATCACGATCCAGAACATCCAGAAGACCGTTGCCGACTACTATCAGCTGCGGATGTCCGACCTGCTCTCGCAGCGGCGCTTGCGTTCCCTTGCAAGGCCGCGGCAGATTGCGATGGCGTTGGCCAAGGAATTGACCGAACATAGCCTGCCCGAGATCGGCGAGGCGTTCGGGGGCAAGGACCACACCACGGTGATGCACGCCTGCAAGAAGATTCGCAGCCTCTGCGACACCGACATGCGCTTGCGCCAGGACTGGGACAAGCTGATCCGGATACTGACTGGGTAAACTTGTGGACAGAATCGGGACAACGCCGCATCGACAAATCATCCACAACTCATGCACCGGTGTTCCAAGCGGCGAGAATTTCGAAAAAATCATGTAACACTTTGTTTTCAATAGCCAAACTCATATCAACCTGTTGTCAACAGGCCCTGCTTCTACAATCTTATCTACAAGTACAACCAAGACAGAAGAACCGTCACGGGGACCCATCATGCGCTTCAGCATTCAACGCGAATCCTTGCTCAAACCCATGCAACAGGTCGTTGGCGTGGTGGAACGCAGGCAAACCCTGCCGGTTCTCGCCAACCTGCTGGTGCAGGTCCGCGAGGGACGCTTGTCCCTGACCGGCACCGATCTCGAAGTGGAAATGCGCTCCAGTTGCGCGGTGGACATGGGTGAGAACGGCGAAACCACCGTGCCGGCCAGGAAGTGGTTCGATCTGGTTCGGGCCTTGCCGGACGGCGTCAAGGTTGATGTCCAGGTCAAGGGCGACCGGGTGGTGATGCATGCCGGGCGCAGCCGGTACACCTTGTCCAGCCTGCCGGCGGACGAGTTTCCAACCACCGAAGAAATCGAGGTGACCGACAGGGTTTTGTTGCAGGAAGGCACCCTGCGCCGTCTGATGGAACGCACCGCGTTCGCGATGGCCAACCAGGATGTCCGTTACTACCTCAACGGTTTGCTGCTGGATCTGCGCGGCAGCGAGTTGCGCTGCGTGGCGACCGATGGCCACCGCATGGCCATGTCGGAAACGGCACTTGGCGAAACCGTCAAGGGCAATCGCCAGCTCATCGTTCCACGCAAGGGCGTGACCGAGCTGCTGGGCTTGTTCGAATCCGGCGAGGGCGAAGTGGGCATCGAGTTTTCGGCCAACCACATTCGGGTGCAGCGCGACGACGTGGTGTTCACCTCGAAGCTGATCGACGGCAAGTTTCCCGACTACGAAGCGGTGGTTCCGCTTGGCGCGGACAAACTGGTCCAGGTCGGTCGCGAAACCCTGCGCAATGCGCTGCAGCGCGCAGCGATCCTGTCCAACGAGAAATACCGGGGCGTCCGGCTGGAAGTCAGCCCCAACTGCCTGCGCATCATCGCCCACAACCCCGAACAGGAAGAGGCATTCGAGGAAATCGAAGCCGAAACCAAGGTTGGTGATATCGCGATCGGATTCAACGTGGGGTACCTCCTGGATGCGCTGGGTTCGCTTGATGACGAACAGGTTCACCTGCAATTGCGCGACGCCCAGTCCAGCTGCCTCTTGCGCGGAGCCGCCAACCCCCAGACCCAGCACGTGGT
>DASSRV010000257.1:0-3478 GCA_035701605.1 Gammaproteobacteria bacterium | reverse complement strand
CGATCTTTTCCCGCGCCGCAGTAGCGAGCGATGCGCACTGCGAAGTGTGCCCGCTTCCGAACAACCCGATCAGTTCGTCCAGCCGGAATCCAAGTTGGCGTCCTCGCCGGATCTGCCGCAGTGCCTGCAGGGTGGAATCGGGGTAGCGCCGCCAACCGGCCTGCGTGGACGGTGGTTTCGCTATCAGCCCGATGCGCTCGTAGTAACGCACGGTCTCGACGCCGACATTCGCGGCGCTGGCAAGTTGTCCTATGGTTCGCATTGGCATGACGCATCGTTCGGGCAGCGATTCTGGACCCGTACCGTACTACGGCTTCAAGGGGGGCGGACGTCACGCCCGAGGCAGGTTCATGCCACAGGCGTGGACGTGCAGAGCGCGCGTAGCTGGACGCTATTACACTTCGCGCCCTTGTTACCGGCGTCAGGAGCCGGGCATGCACACCGCGGACTCGAACTCGAAACCTTCGCCGTCAATACGCGCGCTGGCGGCCGGTGCAATCGGGGTGGTGTTCGGTGACATCGGCACCAGCCCGCTGTACACGTTGCAGGAGGTGTTCAGCCACGAGTACGGACTGGGCGTGTCGAACGCCAGCGTGCTGGGCGTGCTCTCGCTGGTGTTCTGGGCGCTGGTGCTGGTGGTCACGTTGAAGTACGTGACCTTCGTGATGCGCGCCGACAACAAGGGCGAGGGCGGCATCATGGCCTTGCTGGCGTTGGCGCGGCACAGCGTGCGCGGGCAGCCGCGGCTGCGCTGGCTGATCGCGCTGGTCGCGATTTTTGGCGCCGCCCTGTTCTACGGTGACGGCGTGATCACGCCCGCGATCTCGGTGTTGTCGGCGGTGGAGGGCATCAAGGTGGCGGCGCCGGCGTTGAGCCACTGGGTGGTGCCGATCAGCGTGGTGATCCTGCTGGTGCTGTTCCTGTTGCAAAGGTTCGGCACCGCGCGCGTCGGCGGCCTGTTTGCGCCGGTGATGTGCGTTTGGTTTGCGGTGATCGCGCTGCTCGGGCTGCACATGGTCGCGCGCGCACCGGAAATCCTGGCGGCGTTGAATCCGTATTACGCGGTGCGCTTTTTCCATTCGCACGGCATCGCCGCGTTCGTGGCCCTGGGCGGCGTGGTGCTGGCCGTGACCGGTACCGAAGCGCTGTACGCGGACATGGGACACTTCGGCAAGCGGCCCATCCGCATCGCGTGGGCGGGCTTCGTGTTTCCGGCGCTGTTGTGCAACTACTTCGGGCAAGGCGCGCTGATGTTGCGGCATCCCGAGGCATCGGCAAACCCGTTCTACCTGATGGTGCCGCATGTGCTGCTGGTGCCCATGATCGTGCTGGCCTCCGCGGCCACCGTGATTGCCTCGCAGGCGGTGATCTCGGGGGCCTTTTCGATGACCCGCGAAGCGGTGCAATTGGGCTATTCGCCGCGCATGCAGGTGGTGCACACGTCCAGCCACATGTCCGGGCAAATCTTTGTCCCGTGGATCAACGGCATGTTGCTGGTGCTGGTGATTGCCGCGGTCATCGGCTTTCGTTCCTCGGAAAACCTCGGCGCCGCTTACGGCATTGCGGTCACCGGCACCATGGTGGTGACGACTTTGCTGATGCTGATCGTTGCCGTCCGCATGTGGCACTGGAAACTGCCGGTCGTGGTTGCGTTCGGAGTGGTGTTCCTGACCATCGACCTCGCGTTTTTCGGTGCGAACCTCCTGAAGGTCGAGCACGGCGGCTGGTTCCCGCTGGCGTTGGGCCTCATGGTTTTCACGGTGATGACCACCTGGCGGCGCGGGCGCGAGCTGGTGCTGCGGCAGTTGCAGCACGGCGGGCTGGCGCTGGCGCCGTTCGTTGCCAGCATCGCCGAGCATCCGCCGGTGCGGGTCCCCGGCACCGCGGTGTTCATGACCGCCAACCTGCAGGCGGTGCCGCACGCCCTGTTGCACAGCATGAAACACTTCAAGACGCTGCATGCGCGCAACGTCCTGTTGAACGTCGAAATCCTGGATGCGCCGTTCGCCGGCGAGTCCGAGCGCATTGAGCTGCACGACGTCGGGCACACCTTCCACACGCTGACCGTGCGCTTCGGATTCGCCGAGGACCCGAACGTGCCGGACGCGCTGGCGACGTGTTCCGCGCACGGTTTCGCCTTCGACATGATGGACACCACGTTCTTCCTGTCGCGCGAAACCATCGTCGCCACCCATCGTCCCGGCATGGCGCTGTGGCGCGACAAGTTGTTCGCATTCCTGTCACGCAACGCGATGCCGGCCACCGCGTTCTTCGACATCCCCGGCAATCGGCTGGTGGAATTGGGGACGCAGGTGGAAATCTGAGCGGCAGGCGTTTGCTGGCGTGCGGACGTTGGTTCTACTGCACCGTCACCGAAGTCACCTTGGCATCGGAATCGCCATCGGCCAGTTTGGCATGCAGGTACAGCGCGATGCCGTAGTGCTCAAGATAGGCATAGCCTCGTGTGCCGGTGGTCACGTTGTTGTTGTTGTACGTCGTGCATTCTATGTCACGCGCCTGGCCTTGCAGGGTGGCAAAGATCTTCGATGCGGGATATGGCTTGCCCTGGGTGCAGGTCTTGCGTTCATCACGG
Source organism: Gammaproteobacteria bacterium (assembly GCA_035701605.1). Classification (GTDB taxonomy): domain Bacteria; phylum Pseudomonadota; class Gammaproteobacteria; order Natronospirales; family REEB76; genus DASSKW01. The sequence continues at coordinate 885 of DASSRV010000257.1, read as the reverse complement.
AACCCGGCCCATTGCCCGGCATAGCCGTAGGTGTAGGCGTAGTCGAGGTTGTTTCCGTTCCCGATCGGCGTAAAGCTCGTGAACTTGTGCGTGGCCATCGCGAGCGGGATGCGAACCGAGCTGGCCAGGAACTGCTGTGAGCGCAGCGTCACCAGGCCGCGGTAGGTGAGGTCGAATTGCGTGCTGGTCGGCACGCCGTTGCGCGAATCGCGGATGATCGATTGCACGAAGCTGCCGCCGGCATTGACGAAGGTCCGCTGCTGTTCCAGCTGGACAGTCTTGGTTTTGTCGTTGTCGATCAGGTCCCAGTGCAGGTTGATCACCATCTTGTGGAAGCCAAGCGGCGTGGAATCGGCATTTTTCACGGTGTCGCGCGCATTGGCCGACAAGTTGGCCGGGGTGAATGCGCTTGCAAGCTGGTCATCGGGATTGGCCAGGATGGACTTCACGGACACGCCGGTGGCGCAGCCGGCGAGAGCCAGAAGCGCCGGGAGGCAAATCGCCGCGCGCATGAGGGAGGGGGCTTTCAATGCTGGTCTCCTTGTGGATTGCGATTGCGGGAAGACAGAACCGCGCGGCGCGCTCATTCGCGGGCCGCGCACACACGGTACGTCTTGACGCACGGGTGGGTAAGTCGTCGGCGACAATCGCCGGTGACTGACACGGAACGCATGCCGCGTCACTCGATCGTCGCCGCGACGACCTTGGCGGTCGAATGGGCGGCCGAAGAATTGGCGTACACAGGCACCGCCAGCCCATAGGCATCGAGGTAGGCGAATCGCTCCATGCCGGAAACGACGCCATTGGCGTTGTAGCTCGTGCAGGTGACGTCGCGCGCTTGCCCCGCGAATGTCGCGAACAGCCGTGATGCGGCGTAGGCCTTGT
>DASSRV010000256.1:0-2646 GCA_035701605.1 Gammaproteobacteria bacterium | reverse complement strand
ACGTACGCGATGCCTGGTGACAGAGTCTTCGATATCGCCAAAGTTTCGACCGTCGGGCACAGTTGGCAGTCATCCCACCGGCAAGCAACGTTCTAGGCGGCGAGTTGCCGTTCCTGCTGTCGAAGCAGGCGCCGGATTATCCGGCGGTTATCAGGATCCATTTCCCGCCTGAGGGTGCTCCCCAGGAATCGCTACAGTCTGCTTGCTGTCGGTAATCGCCTCCTCCATGGAGAAGCTATTAGTTTGTGTACGTCCTAACGGTCACAACCAGCCCGCTTTCAGTCGTCCTAAGCTTGCTGTGCGGTAGACCAGATGTGCTTGCAACCATCTGACTCTATTGGCGGTGGTCGACTTCACCCTTGACCGTTCACGACGGGTAGTCGGCCGCCTCTTGTTCAAGCGGTGTTGCGGATGCGCAAGCTTGAGAGCCGGCGATGGACATCACTGATATCCTTTTATTGGCAAGCGGTGCCTTCGGTGCAGCCTGCGGCTGGTCGGTCGGCTCTCACTTTGTCGGCCGCCCTACGCGGAAATCCTTCGATCCGTTAGCTCCGAAGATTTGGCGGGTAGTCCTGGCCGCTACCTTAGCCTTCGCCTTCGTCGCCCTTGTGTCGGGCGTTCTTGCCCACTTCGGTGGGATATGACGACTTCTGGCCGGTGGCTGGGGTGACAAAATGCGTGCCGCCACAGGCTGCGCACCGCTGCATCACAAAGTGGTCCAGCGTGAACGGTAGCATGGTCCAACCTTCCACTGCGGTCCCTGTCTTCGGGCAGGTAAAAAGGAAGGTGTACATCGGAAGCCTCCCTGACGGATAACCACCGTCACGAGCCGTGGCAGGCGAACTCCGAGCGGCACGATTGAGTAATAGCTACTGCCGACGAATTTCCAGTCTGACCGATGGCAAGTCCACGGGATGGAATTTGGGCGGCGCCCCGAGGGTCGAAGCCGATTGGCCAGCTGCCCGTGATGACCAACTACGACTGCGGGACGTACGGCGTTATCGGCAAACCGGGATCGTTCTCCCGATTGAGGGCGCCGCGGTCATGGGTGGCCTAACGGCCATCCCATCCCGGGATCTGCTTGCAGGATTGGCAGTTCGCGCACCCCGCCACGACGAACAGAGCGAGCGCCAGGCCGATGCATTTCATCGCGCTCCGCTGACCTATCGAATGCTGGGGGCCTTCGCCTTAATTGCCGCCGCCACCTTCTCGATAAGCTCGGCCTCGGCAATCGGCTTGGCAACGTAACTCATGCCGGCAAAGCGCTGCGGCACGGACGACTGCTCAAAGCCACTGATGACGACGAATGGCACACGCCGACTGTCCAGTTCGTTCATCAATGGCTCTGCCACATCGTCCCCAAGCTGAAGATCCAGCACTGCGCCATGCAAGCCGCCGGTTCTGGCGAAATCGCAGGCACGCTCCACATCGGCCGCGGGGCCGACTACCGTGGCGCCCGCCGATTCGATGACCGTGCGCAGATATTCGGAGACCAGGAAGTTATCCTCGGCGACCAGGATGTTCAGCCCAGCGAGACTCGGCGGCCGACCGGATCGGCCTGGCTTGTTGAACGATGCCATCGCGAGAGCACTCCAATGTTGAAGCAGGCGGGAGTGCTGTAGCCGGTTGAGGTCCGGCACTGTCTCTCGTGGTCGCCCAGGAAATATCGACGCCTCGATCATGCGCCGTCGCCCTGAGGGCGGAAAGTCGAAACTGAGGTTTTGGCGCTGGCAGCCGTTCGCGGTGATTGCCAGCAATCTTCGGGATCAACCTTGGCTGCGCTGGAAACGAGCGAGCATTTGTTTGATCTGATCCGCCAGCATCTCATAGGAGTACGGCTTGCGCACGAAGGGGCCGTCACAAAGCTCCGCCGCATCCTCGGCCGATCTGACAACGCCAGACGTTAGAACGATGCGAACAGCGGGATACTCCTGGCGAACCCATCTGGCGAGAGCAAAGCCGTTCATTCCCGGTCCGAGGTCTATATCGGAAAACAGCACTTCCACCGGCTCGTCCGCCCGCAGAATTCGCTGCGCATCATCGGCCTTTGCGGCTTCCAGAACCCGATACCCGCAATCGCGCAGATAGTCCGAGATGGCCAGCCTGATCAGGAGCTCGTCCTCCACGACCAGGATTGTCGATTGTCTTGTGTGATGGCCGTTGCCAGATTTTCTCGTGCGTTCGGCGCTCGGTGAATTATTTACCGGTCGGTCAGCCGCCACCCATACCAATGACAAATTGGACCGCATCAATTGCCCCCCGGTTCTCTTTCATTGAAATATCGTCTGGTGAACAACGAGCCTTAAGAACGCGCCGAAATCACTCTGGTTCCACGATTTTGGCCTACCGCGTGCGACATTTGGAACGCACTGGCCTTTTGTGAGGTGCCAGAGCTAAAACGTTTGCCGCTGGTGAGACAGAGGGGCGTGGGGTCCGGTCGAGCACTTTGGGAGTGTTCGGCGTGTCAGAATCAATCGGCCTTTCGACCGTCACAGATCGGGCGCATGGCCGATCTTAGGCTTAGTCGAGCTTGCTTGTCGCTACGTCGCTGCAAAAATGAAACGGAGTGACGTTGCTACCTGCCATGTCGCTGCAATCTCTCGGTGCAATCACCAGACGCGCCGCATTGATGCGAATGTCTTTCAA
>DASSRV010000255.1:0-2851 GCA_035701605.1 Gammaproteobacteria bacterium | reverse complement strand
TCGAAAACCGCAAGTGTAACGCCGTTTCCGCGCGTATGCGCTTCCCGGTGTGTTTACTGCCCGGACGGGCGGGCGCATAGTGTCGCGAGCAAGGGCGATTATCGGGATATGAACATGCGCTGGATTCGTACCGGTTGGGTGTTATGGCTCGCGCTGTCGGGAAGCATGGCGGCACAGGCGGCAGACCAGACGCCTTACTTCACCCTGCATCGGGTCGGTGACGGGGTGTGGGCGGCCATTTCGGTGCCGGGCAGCCACGCCGGCGGTAATTCCGGTTTCATCATCGGCAGCGACAGCGTGCTGGTGGTGGACACGTTTGAGGAACCCGCCGCGGCACAGGCCCTGCTCAAGGCGATTCATGCGAAGACCGCGCTGCCGGTGCGCTACGTTGTGAACACGCATTACCACCTGGATCATGTTGGCGGCAATGGCGTGTACCGGTCGGCCGGTGCCGTGATTCTGGCGCAGCGCAACGTGCGTGCCTGGGAGCACATCGAAAACCTGAAGTTCTTCGGCGACAAGATCACGCCGGCGCAGAAAGAGACGGTTGAATCCTATGTATTGCCGGACGTCGTGTATGACGGCGGCATCGAGATTTATCTCGGTTCGCGCAAGGTCATCGTGCGGGTGTTGCCGGGCCACACCGGCGGCGATTCGGTGGTGGTCGTGCCGGATGCGGGCGTGGTGTTTACCGGCGACCTGTTCTGGAATCACTGCCTGCCGAATCTCATTGATGCAAATACCAGGCAACAGGTGACGACCAACGACGTGTTTCTCGAGGATTATCCGCGGGCGAGCTTCGTGCCGGGTCACGGAGCGGTGGCCGATGCGGGGGACGTGCGCGCGTTCCGCGATTATCTCGCGGCACTGCGTGCACGGGTTGGGGCGGCGCGCAGCAAACAGCTATCGGGCGCCACCCTGGTTGATGCCGTGATGCCGGCACTCAAGCGGACATACGGCGGCTGGAAGTACTTCGATTATTTCGCCCGCCAGAACATCGAACAGACTGCCGCGGAACTGGCCGGCAGCAAGCGCCTGCCGGTGCCGCTGCCCGCGGCGGGGCCATGACGTTGACGTGCCCGCGGGCCTATTGGCTGTAATCCTCATCGAGTGACGCCAGGAAAGTCGTGAGGTCGGCGAGATCGGCGTCGCTCAGCGCGATGTTCTGCATCTGCGGATCGGCATTGCGCAGCTTGCCGTCGCGCGCGAGCGCTCCGGCCTTCTGATAGAACTTCAGCGTGTCGAGCAGGGTCTTGAACTGGCCGTCGTGCATGTAGGGATCGGAATCGCCGAGGTCGCGCAGGGTGCGGGTGGTGAACACGGCAACCGCGCGATCCAGCAACTGGGCATCGGTCTGAGCGCAGTCCGCGAACACGCCGTGATTGTCAATTGCGCACAGGAACTTGCGCAGGCTGGTTTCGCGGTCGGCGTAATCGGGGTTGGCGAAGATGTTCCACACGCCGAGGTCGGTGCGCTCGGGATCGTCCGCGCTCGGCGCGGAGCGGAACACCTCGCTGGCATTCGGATGTTGTGCCGTGGCCGGCAGCCAGGCATCCGGATCCGCTTCGCGTTGTGACAGGCTCGGGATGGCGAGCGCCATGAAGGCACCATCGCCGTGCACTTTGTCGTATTCGAATTGCGTGACACCGGTGTTGTGGATGCGGTGGTCGCTGAATTCGGGCGGCGCGTGGCAGGCCGCGCAGTTGCCGATGCCGCCCTGCGCGGCTTCGTTGGCGGTGATGACGTCTCCGTCGGGCCGGGTCAGGAACAGGATCAGGCCGTGCAATTCCTGCGGCCCGAAGCGGAACGGCCGCTGATCGTGAAACTCGAAATGGTCCGCGCCGTTGAACTGGCTGCAACAGTTCACGAACTTCGGATTCGGCAGCGCCCGGATGGCGGCCAGCAGTGCAGCCGCGTATTGCGGCGGAGTCTGGCCGGCAGCCGGCGCACGCGGCAGGTCGTTGTCAATCAGGAACTGGTCGTAGGGCGAGCCGTTGTATTCGCCGTTGTCGTCCTGGAAGAACGTCAGGCTGTCCACGTAGGCGGCAATGAGCTTGGACACGGCCTGCGCGAGCTGTTCGTCGCTGGCGTGTGCGACATCAATGCAGTACTGCGAGGGCAGCTTGAGACCCGCCGGTATCTGTTGATCGGTGCAGCTCAGCACCGTGCGATAGGGCAGCGCATCGTAATCGCGCGCCAGCGAGCCCGCGCCGTTGTCATTGCGGATCACCTGCGCGATCTGGTGCACGGCCTGCTGATGCTCGCTGAGCAACCAGCCGAAATCCTGGCTGGTCAGCGTGGCGTACACCAGTTGCTGGGTATCGCTGAATTCGCCGTCCCAGTGCAGCAGTTGATCCACATTGCCGTGGAACACGCTGTCCACGAAGGCTTCCGAATTGCGCGACTTCGTTTTCGGGAACGCCGGATCGTCCGGCCGGGCCGGCAGAGGCGAACGCGGCGCAAAGTCCGCATAGGTGCGCATGCCGCCGCCGGGCGTGTCGAGTTGCTGCTCGACCAGGTGGCATTGCAGGCAGTTGACGGCCTCGCCGCGCATGGCGCCTGGCAAGGGGTTGTCGGGATCGGTGGTGACATTGGTTTCCACCACGCCTTCGCCCGCGCCGAGGGTGGCGTTCACGTCGCCGCCGCTCTGCACCGCGAAGTAATGACCGAAGCGGGTGTCCTTGAACAGGTGTTCGCCCACTACCACTTCCGGCGGGTCCACTTCGTTTTCCGAGGCCGGCCCGTTGGTGAGCTTGCAGGCGCCGAGCGAGGCCAGCGTGACCAGCAGTGCCGCGGCCAGCAGTCCGCGTTGCCAGCGCCGTGCCGGAAAGGAGCGAGAGGAATTCGGGTG
>DASSRV010000254.1:0-15049 GCA_035701605.1 Gammaproteobacteria bacterium | reverse complement strand
GGAAGCACTCGCCCCCCGGCCGTGGCAGGTTCTTCAAACCGCCGCTGCCGGACGTGGCCGCCAATCTCGGCGACGCGCTGCGCAAGAACCCGTCCCTGCGGGTGTTTGCGGCCAATGGCTACTTCGATCTCGCCACGCCGTTCTTCAAGACCGAGTTCGATCTGGATCAGTTGAACCTGCCGGCGGACCTCTATCGGCACATCGAATTCGGCTACTACCCCTCCGGCCACATGATTTACCTGCACCTGCCCTCGCTCAAGGCGCTCAAGGCGGATCTGGGCCGGTTCTACGACAGCGCCACCCGGAGCTGACGCCTCAGCCCCCGCGGGCAACGTCCGCGGGGGGGGGCTGGTGCTTTTTTATCCAGCCCTTCCCAGATGGCTCAAAACGCGCAAAATACCGCCTGCGCCCGGAACGCCGAGCCGTTCCCCGGGTCAGATACCGCCACTACCTCCATATCAACTCACCCAACCCGAGGATGCCCCCGTGAAACGATCCCTCATGTTGCTTCCGCTGCTGTTTGCCTGCGTGGCAGTCAGCGCCTATGCCGGTGACGCGCCGAAGAAGGGCGCCGAACAGGCCGAGGCCAGTGCCGCACTCAAGCCGCAAAGCGCCGTCACTCATGGCAGCGTCAGTATCGGCGGCGAGACCGTCAAATACACCGCCACCGCCGGCACCCTGATTCTCAAGAACAAGGACGACAAGCCGGTTGCCAGCATGTCCTACGTGGCCTATACCAAGGACGGCGTGTCGGATCGGGACCACCGTCCCATCACCTTCCTGTACAACGGCGGACCGGGTTCCTCCACCATCTGGCTGCACATGCTGGCGTTCGGCCCCAAGTACGTGAAGGTCGGCAACGGCACGCCCACGCCGCACGCGCCTTATCAACTGGTCAACAACGGCAACAGCCTGCTGGATGCCAGCGACCTGGTGTTCGTTGACGCGCCCGGCACCGGCTTCGGCCGCGTGCTCGGCAAGGACCAGGGCGGCGAAGGCAGCGCCAAGGACGTGTACGGCATTGACGAGGATGCACGTGCGTTCGCGCAATTCATCACGCGCTACATCACGGTCAACAACCGCTGGAACTCGCCCAAGTTCCTGTTCGGCGAGAGCTACGGCACCACGCGCTCCGCGGTGCTGGCCAACATCCTCGAAACCGACGACAGCGTGGGCCTGAACGGCGTGATCCTGCTGTCCTCGATCCTGAACTGGAGCATCAGCGTGGACTTCCCGGAGGTGAATCCCGGCAGCAACATCTCCTATGCGCTGGGGCTGCCGAGTTACGCCGCGACCGCGTTCTATCACCACAAGCTGCCGCAGCAGCCGAAGAACCTGGAAGCCTTCCTCGGCGAAGTCGAGCAGTTCGCCATGAGCGATTACATGACCGCTCTGGGCAAGGGCGACCAGCTCGATGCCGCCAGCAAGCAGCGCGTCGCGGAAAAACTGCACCAATACACCGGCCTGCCGACCGCCTACATCCTGAAAGCGAATCTGCGCGTGTCCGGCGGACAGTTCGCCCACGAGTTGCTGGGCAGTGACGACGACATTACCGGACGTCTCGACTCGCGTTACAGCGGCCCGGCCATGAATCCGATGGGCGAAAGCGGTCAATACGATCCGCTGGACGCCTCGATAGACGCGCCGACCGTGGCCATGTTCAGCAGCTATGTGCGCAACACGCTGAATTTCGGCAAGGACATGACCTACAAGCCGGGCATCAACGTGTTCATGGAATGGGACTTCAAGCACCAGCCGCCGGGGGCGCCATTTGCGCTGCCGTTCACGCCCAACGTGATGCCGGACTTGGCCGCGGCCATGAAATTCGATCCCAATCTGAAAGTGTTGCTCGCGGGCGGCTATTACGATCTCGGCACGCCGTTCTATGCGGCCGAATACGAGATGCACCAGTTGCCGATGCAGGCCAGCCTGCAGAAGAACATCAGCTATCACTTCTTCCCGTCCGGCCACATGGTCTATCTCGATCCGGCTTCGCACAAGGGACTGCACGACGCAGCCGCGAAGTTCATCGAGGCCAATTCCCGCCATTGAGACCGGCGGCTCGTGTGATTTCGAGGGGCCCTGCGGGGCCCCTTTTTTATGCGCCTGCGGGCCCCCGCTGCGCGCAAAATATCGCCTCCCGCCGGGGAACGCCTGCGCGCTGGCGGGGTCTCACTACCCCACAACCCGTCCGGCGTCCCGGAATAAACCCGTCAAGAGGATGTCCTCGTGAAACATTCATTCGTGCTATTGCCCCTGTTTCTGGCCCTAGCCAGCGCCCCCGCCTTCGCCGATGAGGCTCCGCACAAGAGCGGCGAAAACGCGCCCGCCAGCAGTGCCACCGCGCCCAAGCCGGAGCGCTCCGTCACCCACGGTAGCGTGCGCGTCGGGGGCGAGACCATCAAATACACTGCCACGGCCGGTACCGTCATCCTCAAGAATGACGAGGACAAGCCGACCGGCAGCATGTTCTACGTGGCGTACACCCGGGAGGGTGTTTCCGACCCCGGCAAGCGCCCGATCACGTTCCTCTATAACGGCGGTCCCGGCTCGGCCACCCTGTGGCTGCACATGGGATCGGTGGGTCCGGTGCGGGTCGAAACCGCGGATGCCGCCTACACGGCGCCCGCCCCCTACAAGCTGGTCAGCAACCAGTATTCCCTGCTCGACAAAACCGATCTGGTGTTCATTGATGCGATGGGCACGGGTTTCAGCAGGATTCTCGACAAGGATCACGGTGGAGTCGGTACGCCCAAGGATTTCTTCGGTGTGGACGAGGACGCCAAGGCATTCGCCCAGTTCATCTACGATTACGTCAGCCACAACGACCGCTGGAACTCGCCAAAATTCCTGATGGGCGAATCCTACGGCACCACGCGTTCCGCGGCGCTGGTGAATTATCTCCAGCAACACGACAACATGGATTTCAACGGCGTGATCCTGGTGTCTGCGGTTCTCAACTTTGAAACCATCAGCTTCAATGCGGGAAACGACCTGCCATCCGTGCTGTTCCTGCCCACTTATGCGGCCACTGCCTGCTATCACAAGGTGGTGCAGTGTCCGGCGGATCTGCCGGCCTACCTGCGTCAAGTGAGCGACTTCGCCACCGGCGCCTACGCCGACGCGCTGCTGAAAGGCGACAAGCTGCCCGCTCCGGAACGCGCCGCCGTGCTGTCGAAGCTGGCGCAATACACCGGTCTGTCGCAGGACTACCTGAGCAAGGCGCATTTGCGCGTCACGTTGTTCCACTTCATGGCCGAATTGCAGCGTGGCCGCGATCTGATTACGGGCCGCCTGGACTCGCGCTTTTCCGGTGCCGCCGCGGACCAGCTTGCCGAATGGGCCTTCAACGACCCGCAGAGCGACGCCATCAGCGGCGCTTTCGTTGCCGCCTTCAACCAGTACGTGCGCGATACCCTCAAGTTCGGTCAGGGCATGACTTACAAGCCCTCCAACGGCAAGGCCAACCAGGGCTGGAACTGGAAACACGGGCATGACGGCTTCACCGATTTCGGCTGGCCGGGTTACACCAACGTGGCGGTGGACCTGGCCGACGCCATGCGCTACAACCCGCATCTCAAGGTGCAGTTCGAGAACGGCTACTACGACCTCGCCACCCCGTTCTTCGCCACCGACTACACCGTGGATCACCTGAAACTGCCGCAAAACCTGCGCGGGAATATTTCGCTCAAGTATTACGACGCCGGCCACATGATGTATGTGCACCTCCCGGCGCTGAAACAACTGCACGCTAACCTGGTGCAGTTCTACGATCAGGCCACGCATCAATGAGGTTCTGGAAAACAAAGCCCGCAGCATCCCGGCGGGCTTTTTTCTACCCGCTCATTCCGAGGAGATCTGTCGTGAAGAAATTTCCGTCAGCCATTCCGCTGCTGCTGATACTGGCGATCAGCCTGCCGGCCTTCGCCGAAGACGCTTCCGCACAGGCCGCCACCCAGGACGGCAACAACAAGGAACTGCCGGTGCCGAAGGAGACCAGCGCGGTCACCCAGCACCGCATTACTCTCGATGGCGACAGCTTCGGCTACACCGCCACCGCCGGCAACCTCGTCGTCGCCAACGACAAGGGCGATGCCATCGGCAGCTTCTTCTACGTGGCCTACACCCGCGACGGCGTGCGCGACATGGCGCACCGTCCGCTCACTTTCCTGTTCAACGGTGGGCCGGGTTCGTCCTCCATCTGGCTGCACATGGGCTCGTTCGGACCGGTGCGGGTGGAAACCAGCGACGCCCAGGCCACCCCGCCTCCGCCCTACACGCTGGTCAGCAACCGCTATTCGCTGCTCGACAAGAGCGATCTGGTGTTCATTGACGCGATGGGCACCGGCTTCTCGCGCATCGTCGGCAAGGGCACGGGCAAGGATTTCTACGGCACCGATGCCGATATCGAATCCTTCGGCAAATTCATCGAGCGCTACGTGACGCTCAACAAGCGCTGGAATTCGCCCAAGTTCCTGCTCGGCGAGAGTTACGGCACCACCCGCGCCGCCGGGCTGGTGGACTGGCTGCAAAATCAGGGCATGGCCTTCAACGGCGTGATTCTGCAATCTTCCTGGCTGAACGGCTTCGTGGATTTCCCCGGCCCGGCCAACGCGCTGGACCTTTCCTATGAACTGTATCTGCCGACCATGGCGGCGACCGCCTGGTATCACGGCAAGCTCGCCAACAAGCCGGCGGATTTCGACGCTTTCATCCAGCAGGCTCGCGACTTCGCGCTCGGCGATTACGCGCGCGCGCTGGACCGGGGCAGCCGACTGAGCGCCGCCGAGACCCGCGCCATTGCGGAAAAACTGGCGTCCTATACCGGCCTGTCCACGGATTACATCCTGCGCGCGAAACTGCGCGTCAATCCGTTCCGTTTCGAGAAGGAGCTGCTGCGCGACCAGGCGCACACCGTCGGCCGCCTCGATTCGCGCTTCCCGGGCACGGATCAGGATGCCGCCGGCGAATACCCCGAATACGATCCTTCCGGTACCGCCATCGGCCCGGCCTACACCGCCGCATTCAACTGGTACCTGGCCAATGATCTCAAGTACAAGACGGATCTCGGCTACAAGGTCCAGAACTACCGCGAAGTGGGCCGCGACTGGGACAATTCCCAGCGCATTGACGGCCAGACCTATCCGCTCATGGACGTGGAGGAGAATCTGCGTCGGGCCATGACCGAGAACCCGCACCTCAAGGTATTTTCAGCCAACGGCTACTTCGATTTCGCCACGCCGTTTTTCGAAACCGAGTATGACCTCGATCACATGGGCCTGGATGCCTCGCTCATGAAGAACATCAGTTACGGTTACTATCAGTCCGGTCACATGATTTACCTCAAGGTACCGGCACTCAAGGCCTACAAGGCCGACGTGGCACGCTTCTACGACAGTGCCGTCACGCCCTGATTCCAGCAAGCAAACAAGACAGGAGCACGACATGAAACGCAGTCTCCCCATCCTGCTGATGCTGGCCGGCCTGATCGCCGCGCCGGCGTTCGCCGCCGACGCGCCCAAGGCCGCCACTGAAGCCAAGACCGCGAGCACGCCGGTCAAGGAAACGCAGATTGTCACGCGGCACAGCACGAAGATCGGCGGCGAGACCCTCCGCTACACCGCGGTTGCCGGCAACCTGGTGCTGACGGACGACAAGGGCGACCAGACCGCCAGCATGTTCTACATCGCCTACACCAAGGACGGCGAAAACGCCGGCAAACGCCCACTCACGTTCGCCTACAACGGCGGCCCCGGCGGTTCCTCGGTGCTGGTGAACCTCGGCGGTTTCGGCCCGATGCAGGTACAGACCGTGGACGCACAGACCACGCCGCCTGCGCCGTACACACTCAAATCCAACCCATACAGCCTGCTGGACAAATCCGACCTGGTGTTCATAGACGCGGTCGGCACCGGTTTCAGCAAACTGCTGGGCAAATCCGAACCCAAGGACTTCTACGGCGCCGATCAGGACGTGGAGGCATTCGGCAAATTCATCGAGCGCTATCTTACGCTCAACAACCGCTGGAACTCGCCCAAGTTCCTGCTCGGCGAATCCTATGGCACCCCGCGTTCCACGATGCTCGCGAACTGGTTGCAGAACCAGGGCGTCGCGCTCAACGGCGTGATCCTGCTTTCCAGCATCCTCAACTTCAACAACGAATTCTGGTTCCAGCCGCCCGGCTCCAACGATCTTTCCTATGAACTGTATCTGCCGAGCTATGCGGCTGTCGCCTGGTATCACAAGCACCTGCCGAACCGGCCCGCGGACCTGGCGGCATTCCTGCAACAGGTGCGCCAGTTTGCACTGGGCGACTACGCGGAAGCCCTGCGGGCGGGTGACAGCATCAGCGCCGCACAGGAAACCGCGGTACTCGCCAAGCTGCACGCCTATACCGGGCTCAGCGAGACCTATCTCAAGGAAGCGAAGCTGCGCGTGACCCCGTCGCGTTTCATGAAGGAACTGCTGCGCGATCGCGGGCGCACCGTGGGCCGTTTCGACGCGCGTTACGTAGGCATTGATTACGACAACGCCGGCGAATACATGGATTACGATCCTTCCGGCAGCGCCATGTTCCCCGCCGTAGTCGCCGTATTCCACGATTATCTGCTGAACGAACTCAACGACAAGAATACGGCCGACTACGAATTCCTGAGTTACAAGGTCAACGGGGCCTGGGACTGGCACCACCGCGTGGATGGACAGAAATTCCCGGTCCCCGACACCCTCCCGGATCTGCGCGAGGCCATGACCCAGAACCCGCACCTCAAGGTCTTTTCCGGCAACGGCTATTACGACCTCGCCACGCCGTTCTTCAAGACCGAATACGAACTCAACCACATGGAACTGGATCCCTCACTAAAGAAGAACATCGTGTTCCGCTACTATGAGGACGGCCACATGATCTACATCCATGGCCCGGCAATGAAGAAACTCAAGCAGGACCTGGATCGCTTCTACGACAACAGCCTGTCAGGCTGACCCGGAACGCCACCCGACCGGAGCACGCCATGATGCGGGTGCTCCGGTCGGGATTACCCGCTACTGCGGGGATTCAGCCGGATTCCGGTCGGCTTGTTTCAGTTCCGCAAGCCAGAACTGCTCCATCGCCGTGTACAGATGCGTGCTGGCCTTGACGCCGGAAATGCCATGCAGCTTGTTGGGATAGACCAGCAACTGGTAGGGCTTGCCGGCATCAACCAGCGCCGCGATGAACTGCTCGGTGTTCTGCCAATGCACGTTGTTGTCGCCGGTGCCGGCCACCAGCAGCAGACGGCTGTCGAGTGCATCCACCGAAGCCACTGACGAACTGTTCGCATACCCCTGCGGATTCTGCTGCGGCGTGCCCATGTAGCGCTCGGTGTAAATGGAATCGTAGTCCTCCCAGCGGGTCACCGGCGCCACCGCGATGCCCGCGCGCCACACGCCGGGCGCACGCGTCAGCGCATACGTGGTCATGTAACCACCGTAGCTCCAGCCCCAGAGGCCGATACGGGCATCGTCCACGTAATCCTGCGATTTCAGCCAGTCCACCGCCGCCAACTGGTCGGCCAGCGCCAGTTCACCGAGATGATGCTTCACCAGCGCCTGATTGCGGTGACTGAAATACGTCGCGGCGCGGTTGTCCGTGGCAAACACGATGAAGCCGTCGCGCGCCAGACGCTGCTCGAACAGACCACGGTTTCCGCCCCAGACATCGCGCACCAGCGGCGCCACGTCCGGACCGCCGTACTGATACATGATGACGGGGTATTTCTTCGCGGCATCGAAATCCGGCGGCAGCGTGATGCGCGCGTACAGCGGCGTGCGGCCGTCGGCCGCCGGCACGGTGAGGAACTTGACCGGCAACAGGGGAAAATCCAGTTGCGCGGAGGCGTGCAACACATGCCGCGCGGCATCCCGCGTGTCGGCCAGCGTGAAGGACGGCGGCGTGGCGGCATCCGACCAGATGTCGAGGTAATGCCGCGCCTTGGGTCCCATGTCAATGTCGTGGGTGCCGGGTGTTTGCGTCACCGCGACCGGGGTGCCGCCCGTGAGCGACACCCGGTAAAGTGCGGTATTGAGCGGGCTCCGCGTGTAGCGCGTGAAATACACCTGCTCCGCTTCGACGCCGACGAGCTTCAGCACGTTGTAATCACCGCCGGTCAGGCGCCGCACCTGATGCCCGCGATCGCTGTAAAGATAAAGGTGCTGCCAGCCGTCCTGGGCCGTGCGCCAGATGAAGCCGCCGGCTTTCAGGAAATGCGGTGCAACCACATCCACCCAGTCCGGGTCTTCCTGCACGGCAAGCTGTCGTGCGGTGCCGCTCGCCACATCCGCACGCAGCAACTCAAGCCGGGTTTGCGCGCGGTTCAGCACTTCCGCGTACAACTGGTGGCCTTCCGGCAGCCAGCCGAAACGCGCGAGATAAGTATCCGCGGTGCCGGCCAGTTTCATCCAGGTGACGCGCCCGGTCGCGAGTTCATACACCCCCAGCCGCACCACCGGATTGGGCGCGCCGGCCTGGGGATATTTCTGCAGGAACGCGACCGGTTGCTGCTCGGTGTAATTGACCAGCGGGAAATCCCGCACCGGGCGCTCGTCGAACTGCATGAACGCGAGGTACCGGCTGTCCGGCGACCAGGCATACCCGGAACGCAGTTCCAGCTCCTCGGTGTACACCCAGTCCAGCCCGCCGTTCGCGATGCCGTCACGGTGTGCCAGCACGCGTCGCGGCTTGCCGCCCGACACCGCCGCGCAATGCAGGTCGTTGTCGCTGACCCAGGCCAGCCATTTGCCGTCCGGCGACAGTTGCGGATCGCGCTTGTCGCCCGGTGCGTGGGTCAGTGGTCGGGATTTGCCGTCGGCGAGCGTGTAGAGGAAGACCTGATCCTGGCTCTGGAAAATCAATCCCGCACTGTCCGGTGCCCAGTGGTAGCTGTCCACGTGATAGCGGGTAACACGGTCGCGCTCGCGCTCGTTCTTGATGGCACTCGGGGGCGCGGCCGCGCCAGCCAACTGTGCGCTGGTCATGAGCACGCGGTCCGCGCCGCTCTGCGTATCCACGATGTGCAGTTCCGCCTGCCCATCCGGCGCGTGACGCAACAGGTAGGTGAGATGTCTGCCGTCCGGACTCCATGCCGGCTGCTCGGGCTGATAGCCGGTCAAGCCGGGCTCCGCGAAAATCTGTCCGATGCTGAAGGGTGGTGTATCCGCCGCGGCCGTCATGGCGGCGAGTGGCAGCGACAGGCAGGCTGCCAGGATCAGTCGTTTCATTGGGTACCCCTTGTTTGCGGATGCGGGTGCAGGGGTATTGAACGCCGGATCGGACTTTGGTTCCAGTGCCGGGCGAGCAGCCCGTAGCGGGCGCGATGTTCAGGCCGGAATCTCAGTCCTCGAAGTAATAGACCCCGATTCCCACCGTGTGCGGCGTGGCATGGGCGTCGCCGGATGCGGCATGGTCCTTGAGGTAATCGCCGACGCGCCGGCTGAAGGCTTCGCTCTCGTTGCGGATGAAATCGCGCACCGTCGGCAGCCTGTTCTCCGGCACGCGGACGCCATCCAGGCACTGCTGTGGAAACGCCTGTTCGGCGCCGACATGCTGGTTGCGCTCCAGGGTTTCCAGCAAACCGCCCAGACTGACGCCGGCCTGTGTCAGGGTCTCATCCAGTTGCGCATGTTCGTCGGTTTCGGCGAGCAGGCGCAGTTTCCCGTTCGACAGTTTTTCCACCAGCCCGTTCTGCACGAGCTCATCGAGAATGGCGCGGTGCGGCACGTCGCCGCTGTACAGACGCACCAGCTCGGCAAACGAATTCGCGCCCTTGTTGAGCGGCAGTTCGCGCGGCTGCCCGTCCTCATCCACGAAACTGTTGTGCGTCATCCAGCCCGCCACCACGCGCAGTGCACGGTTGCGGCTGGGGATCGCGGCGCGCTCATCCGGCGGCGGCAATTGCGCGAGACGCATAACTTCCTTGCGCGACAGTCCGGTCAGGATCGCGGCGCGCGACTTGAAGGGACGTTGCCGGTTCGGCAAGGCAAATTCCGATTCGCGCAACGACACATCCACGAATACCCAGCGGCTGATCTCCTCGAATTCGAGGCAGGACATGCCGTGCCTCAGCAGCATGCGTGCCAGCGGTCGCAGGGTTTTGAGTACCAGAACGATCAGGCCGCGCGGCAGAATCGTCGGCGCGTAGGCGGGTTCCGTGTGTTTGGTCATGTTTGTGCCCTTCTTCCCATCTGGAGAAATCACAGGGGTGTGTTATGACAAATGACCCCGCGTGACCGGCTTCCTGCTTGCGCAGTCCGTCGCTATTTCACATAAAGCATACGACAAAATGACCAGTTTTGTAACGGGAATAAATTCCCAGATTCGCGGTGGGCGGGAAAGCAGGCAAAAGCGAGGGATTGAGCAAATTTTGCTCAATTCGGATTGCCTCGCCGGACAGGCCCTGAGCGGACCTAAGCGCCGGAGGGAATGGGGGGAGGCGTGAAGCGCACGCTGACCGTCACGTGCTGCCTGGGGCGGGAAGCGGCATCCCGAGCCCCGTCCAGGGGCTCGAAATACCATTGGCTGACAGCCGCAATGGCCGCCGCGTCAAAAACAGCCGGTGGATTCGATTTCACCACGTCGGGGTGCTCGGCCCGGCCATCGGGGCCGATGTCGAAACCCAGCGTGACCTCGCCGGCCAAACCCTGTCGCAGGAGCGCCGCCGGATAAGCCGGGTCGAAACGATAAATGCGCCAGCCGCCGGACACCACGATCTCGCAGTGCCGCCCGGGCCGATACACGGATGCCTGATTGCGGCAGAAAAACACCGTGCGCTGGCTGTCGGCATCGGGACCGAAAAACAGGGGGTAGATGAAATCCCGCGCCACGGTCTGGCCCTGCTCCCGGGCGGGTTTGAAATGCCATTGCTGAACCGTGGTCAGCACCGTCTGGGTATCCGTGTCGGACAACTCGGAGAACCGCACTTGCAGATTGACCACGCTGCCGTCCGGCTGCACGGTGAAGCGCAGCAGGATCTGGCGGTTCTTCTGCTCCTGCACCTGGGATTGGAGTGCAGCCCTGTCCGGCTGTCCCGCGGGCGTCGCAATCATGATCGTGGCCGGTGCGGCCACGGGCGCCGATGCCGGCTGGAACAGGGAGCAGCCCCCCAGCAGGGCGAGAGGCGGTATCACGCCCAGAACAAATTTCATCAACGGGTTTGACATGCCGGCAGGAAATCAGAGGGACACGCGGAATCGGTCGCCACCTTACCACGCCGAGCCGGTGCGCCAAAACGCGGGGCGTCGGCTATACTTGAACTGTATATCCATACAGTATCGTCATGGACAAACCCCCCACTGCATACAAGGGCCGGGGCACGGCTTCGCGCCCCGAAGGCCGCTTTGAATCACGGCGCTCGGAAGCCTTTGACGACGGCTGGACGCCGCCCGACGACGATGCCGTACCCAATCCGGTCACCACGCTGACCGCGGAACCGGCACGCAGCCTCATCACCCGCAACCAGTCGCCGGACATTCCGTTCGCCCAGTCCATCAACCCCTACCGTGGCTGCGAGCATGGCTGCATTTACTGCCTGTCGGGCGACACCGCCATCCTGCTCGCCGACGGGCGCACGCGTGCCCTGGCGGATCTCAGGGCGGGAGATGAAATCTATGGCACGGCTCGACGCGGCGGGTACCGGCGCTACACCCGAGCCCGGGTATTGGCGCACTGGCGGGTCATCAAACCCGCCTACCGCATCCTGCTTGAAGACGGCACCGAACTTGTTGCCGGTCCGGACCATCGCTTTCTGACCGAGCGGGGCTGGAAATTCATTGTCGGTGCCGGAAATCCCGGCAAACAACGGCCGCATCTCACCCTCAACAACACGCTCATGGGGGTCGGCCGGTTCGCCGCAACCCCACCGACAGACCCGGATTACAAGCTCGGGTATCTGTGCGGCATGATCCGGGGCGACGCGCACTTCGGCTCGTTTCCTTATCAGCGTGCCGACCGGAATAATGACGACCAGCATCGTTTTCGTCTGGCGCTTTGCGACGATGACGCGGTGGTCCGCACACAAGGTTTTCTGCGTGAACTGGGCATTGCCACGCAGCGCTTCCTGTTCCAGGCCGGGGCCCGCAACCGGAAAACCGCGTACGCCATCCGCACAAGTTCATCGGGAAACCTAAAGCGGATTACGCAACTCGTTGACTGGCCGACAAGCCCTTCTAATTCCTGGTGCAGGGGTTTTCTGGCGGGCAGCTTCGACGCCGAAGGCAGCTACAGCAACGGGATACTTAGAATCTCCAATTCGGACAAAGCCATGATCGCCGGGCTCGGTCGTGCCCTGAAACGGCATGATTTCGAATTTGCCCTCGAACATGTTCCGAAAAAGACCGGCAAGGACAAGTATGTAATCCGCGTGCGCGGCGGGCTCAGGGAACACCTGCGATTCTTCCACATCACCGACAATGCGATCCTGCGCAAACGGGACATCAGCGGTCAGACCGTGAAAAGCAGCGTGCCGCTCCGCGTCGTCCGGATAGAACCCCTGAATCGCAAACTCGAGTTGTTCGATATCACCACCACCACGGGCGATTTCATCGCCAACGGCGTGGTCAGTCACAATTGCTATGCCCGCCCCAGCCACGCCTATCTGAATCTTTCACCCGGACTCGATTTCGAGACGAAGATTTTTTACAAGGCACATGCCGCCGAATTGCTGGAGCAGGAACTGCGCCGCCCCGGCTACCACTGCGAGCCCATCACGCTGGGCGCCAACACCGATCCCTACCAACCTGCGGAACGCAAGCTGCGCGTCACGCGCAGCTTGCTGGAAGTGATGCAACGCTTCGGGCAACCGGTCAGCATCATCACCAAGAGTGCGTTGATTGCGCGCGACCTCGATCTGCTCGCCGAACTGGCGCGACTGGAACTGGTCAGCGTGATGGTGAGCGTCACCACACTCGACGACGAGCTCAAGCGCCGCCTCGAACCGCGCACGCCGGGCGGCCTGACCCGCCTCAAGACCGTGCGTGCACTCGCCGATGCGGGCGTGCCGGTGGGTGTGCTGGTCGCGCCGATCATCCCGCTGATCAATGACGCGGAACTGGAGCGCATCCTGGAACAGGCAGCGGAAGCCGGCGCACGCGGTGCGGGCTACGTGCTGTTGCGTCTGCCGTACGAAGTGAAAGACCTGTTTCGCGAATGGCTGCAAACCCATCTGCCGATGCGCGCCGGGCACGTGATGAGCATTGTGCAGCAGACCCGCGGCGGCAGGGATTACGACGCGCGTTTCGGCACGCGCATGCGCGGCAGCGGCGAATTCGCGGAACTGATTGCGCAGCGTTTCCGGCTGGCCTGCAAACGCCACGGTCTGCTGCAAGGGCGGCGACTCACGCTTGCGACCCGGCATTTCAAGCCGCCGCCGGAGGGCGGTCAACTCGGCTTCGGATTCGACTGACAAGCCT
This sequence comes from Gammaproteobacteria bacterium, assembly GCA_035701605.1. Classification (GTDB taxonomy): domain Bacteria; phylum Pseudomonadota; class Gammaproteobacteria; order Natronospirales; family REEB76; genus DASSKW01. Next base: position 1,609 of record DASSRV010000254.1, on the reverse strand, counting down.
GTCGGCGGCGGCCAGGTTCACCGCGCGAACAGCCGATGCGCGGTAAGGATCAGTGTTCGGTCGCGCCGAACTGACGCACCGGTTCGGCCTTGAGCGCCTCCAGCTCGCGCGCCACCAGTTTCGGATTGACCAGGTTCATCTCCACCAGCCGCTTCAGATGCGCGAAACTTTCCGCATCGCGTGCCTGCCAACTGCACCCCACCTCGACGCCGTTCACGTGCATGACTTCGGCGTCCATCTCCAGGGTGATGAGCTCCGCAAGCCGCCATTCCACCCGCAGCCGGTCGCTGGCAAACACCCGCCAGCCGGCGGGGCAGCGCGCCAGGAAGCCGCGGAACGACACGTCCAGCAGAGTGCACTCGCAGGACTCGTCATCCCGCCGCAGCCGGATGACGGAGTGGAAGCGGAAGCGCTTGAAGCGGCGCCGTTCGACGGGATCGGGGGCGGACACGGGCTTTGGCCTGTTGCCTGTATCCGCCCAGTATAGCGGTTGAGCCGGTTTAGACCGAGTACAAAATCCGCCAAATGCTTCCCAGCGGCGCGCCAATCTGGTACTAAGGGCGCTGGCCGCATCCGGAATGGACCTCATCCCCGCCTGCGGCCGAATCATATCCACACCACGGAATCCGACATGACCTCCGCAAAACCCGTTTCCCAGACCCGCTCCTTTTCCACCGTGTTCCTCATCGAGATGTGGGAGCGCTTCGGCTATTACGGCATGCAGGCGCTCATCGTGTACTACATGGTGCAGCGACTGGGCTTCTCCGATGACCGCGCCAACCTGACCTGGGGCGCCGCGGCCGCGCTGATCTACGTCGCACCCGCCATCGGCGGCTGGGTCGGCGACAAATTCTTCGGCACCCGGCACACCATGCTGCTGGGCGCCTTCGTGCTGGCGATCGGCTATGCGCTGATGGTGGTTCCTGCAGCCGACACGACATTCCTGTTCCTGGCGCTGGGCGTAATCGTGGTCGGCAACGGACTGTTCAAGGCCAACGCCGGCAACCTGGTGCGCAAGATCTACGAAGGTGACGACGCCAAGATCGACAGTGCCTTCACCATCTACTACATGGCGGTGAACATCGGCTCGATGTTTTCGATGCTGCTGACGCCGAAGATCAAGGACTACTTCAATGCACCGTTCAATGGCCAGTTGAGCTGGCTGCTGGGCGACAACGCGCGGGTCCTGTTCGGCGACGGGCTCGGCTGGCATATCGCCTTTGCCGTGTGCTGCGCGGGCCTGCTGGTGGGCCTCGGCAACTACGCGGTGATGCGCCACACGCTGCACCACATCGGCTCGGAACCCGATCGCCAGCCGTTCAAGTTCTGGAAACTGCTGGCGGTGATCGCCGGCGGCATCGCGGTGGTGTTCATCTCGGCCTTCATCCTGAAGTACGAAAACGTCGCGCGCATATTCGTCTACGTCGCCGGGGCCTGCGTACTGGCGATCTTTGCCTGGCTGATCTCCCGGAGCCGGCACAGCGAGAAGGCCGGCCTGATCATCTCGCTGATCCTGGTCGTCGAGACGGTGTTTTTCTTCATCTTCTACCAGCAGATGTCGACCTCGCTGAACCTGTTCGCGTTGCGTGACGTCGATCCCGCGTTCCGG
>DASSRV010000253.1:0-2203 GCA_035701605.1 Gammaproteobacteria bacterium | reverse complement strand
TACGACCGCATGCCACCCCCCTGGCTGGCGGCCGACGCGGTTGCGCTGCTGGTCGAGGCGGGTGTCGAACATCTGCTGGTGGACCTGCCCTCGCTCGATCCCATGCACGATGAAGGCAGACTCGAGGCCCACCGTGCATTCTGGGGATTGCCGGCCGGCAGCCGTCGCAAGGCCGAAGCAAAACGACCGCGCGGCACCGTCACCGAAATGATTTATGTGCCGGACCAGATCAGGGACGGTTATTGCCTCCTGGATCTGCAAGTTCCCGCGTTCATGAGCGACGCCGCGCCAAGCCGACCGATTCTCTATCCGCTGGAGTTGCGATGAAGTTCCGTCCCGATGCCGCGTTCGCCGCCGAGTTGGACCGGCACGATCCGCTCGCCGCACAACGCGCCCAGTTCCATGTTCCACGCCACGGTGAGGGCGAGGAAATCTACCTGTGCGGCAATTCGCTGGGCCTGCAACCGAAAAAGACCGCGCAGTACGTGCAGGAAGAACTGGAAGACTGGCAGCGGCTGGCCGTCAAGGCCCATTTCGACGGCCGCCGTCCCTGGATGCCGTATCACGAATTCTTCACCGCGCGTACCGCGCGGCTGGTGGGCGCGCAACCCGGCGAAGTCGTGAACATGAATTCGCTGACGGTCAACCTGCACCTGATGTTGACCAGTTTCTACCGCCCGACCCGCGAGCGCTTCAAGATCGTCATCGAACGCGGCGCTTTCCCGTCAGACCGTTACGCGGTGGCCTCGCAACTGCATTTGCACGGCTTGGATCCGGAGCAGGCGCTGATTGAATTGACGTCAACAGGCGATGGCGACTGTCTCGCCACCGAAGACATCGAGGCGCTGCTCGAAGCCGAGGGCCAGCGCATCGCCCTGGTGCTTTTGCCCGGCGTGCAGTACTACAGCGGCCAGGTATTCGACATGGCGCGCCTGACACGCGCCGCGCATGCACAGGGCTGCATCGCGGGTTTCGATCTGGCGCACGCCACCGGCAACCTGCCCCTGCAACTGCACGACTGGGGCATGGATTTTGCGGTCTGGTGCAATTACAAATATATGAACAGCGGTCCCGGCGCGGTAGCCGGCTGTTTCGTGCACGGGCGGCATGCGCACGAATTCACGCGCCCGCGGCTGGCCGGCTGGTGGGGGCACGACAAGGCTTCGCGTTTCCGCATGGGCCCGGAATTCCAGCCCCTGCCGGGCGCGGAAGGCTGGCAGTTGAGCAATCCGCCGATTCTGGGACTGGCACCGCTGCTGGCGTCCCTGGAAATCTTCGACACCGTCGGCATGGCGGCACTGCGGGAAAAATCGCTGCAACTGACCGGCTACCTGGAATTCCTGCTGCGCCAGCGCCTGCCGGAACAGCTTGAAATCATCACGCCCCGGGATCCGACGCAGCGTGGCTGCCAGCTCTCGCTGCGTCTGCACGCGGAACGCAACCGGGCACGCGCCGTGTATGAAACTCTGGAACAACGCGGGGTCACCTGCGACTGGCGCGAACCGGACGTGATTCGTGTGGCCCCGGTGCCGCTCTACAATCGCTACGCCGACGTGCACGGCTTCGTCGGCATTCTTGCCGAATTGCTCGGGTAAGAAGCATGCGCAAAACCATCAGTGTGATCGGCGCCGGTCTTGGCGGCAGTCTGCTGGCAATCCTGCTGGCACAACGCGGCTTCGACGTCATGCTGTACGAGCGGCGTGCCGACATGCGCCAGCACGTCATCCCGGCCGGACGTTCCATCAATCTGGCACTGGCGCAGCGCGGCATCCGTCCGCTGCACAAGGCCGGTCTGTTCGAGCAGGTGCGGAAACTGCTGATCCCGATGCGTGGCCGCATGCTGCACGACGTGACCGGTGCACTCAGCTTCACTCCCTATGGCCGCACCGCCGACGAAGTGATTCATTCCATTTCGCGCCCCGGACTCAACATGCTGCTCATGGACGCAGCCGAAGCCGCCGGTGTCAATATCCGTTTCGGCCAGCGTTGTGACGATGTGGATTTTGCACAGGCCCGCGCCCACTTCACTGACGAGGCCAGCGGTCGGCAATACACGCTCGACGGCTCGCCGTTCATCGCCGCGGACGGTGGCGGCAGCGCGGTACGCCAGGCCATGCAGCATCGTCTCGGCGTGTCGGTGACCGAGGACATCCTGCCGCACGGTTACAAGGAATTCACGATTCCTGCCGCAGCGGACGGCCGG
>DASSRV010000252.1:0-14271 GCA_035701605.1 Gammaproteobacteria bacterium | reverse complement strand
GAAAGCAGGGCGTCCAGTTCGCGTTCGATGAAGCCGGTATCGAACTTGCCCGCAGCGAAACCCGGATGCCGTGCGATACCACGCAGCAGCGGCAGATTGGTTACCAAGCCGAACACGGCGGTCTCGGCAAGCGTGGTCTGGAGCCGCGCGATTGCCTCGCTGCGGCCGGTTCCGGATACGCTGATCTTGGCGATCATGGGATCGTAGAAAATGGAAATGTCGTCGCCGCTGCGCACGCCCGTGTCCACGCGCACGTATGAAGCCGAGGGCGTTGCGAACTTATCAATGTGCCCCGTGACGGGCAGAAAGCCCTTGGCTGCATTTTCCGCGTACAGCCGCACTTCGATGGCATGGCCGCGTGATGCGATCTGATTCTGGCTCAAGGGCAGCTTCTCGCCACAGGCCACACGCAACTGCCATTCGACGAGATCGAGTCCGGTAATTTCTTCCGTAATGGGATGCTCGACCTGCAAGCGCGTGTTCATTTCCATGAAATGAAACGCCTTGTCGGCTCCGACGATGAACTCGATGGTGCCGGCGTTCACATACTTCACGGCCTTTGCCGCCGCGACGGCTGCTTCGCCCATTTTCGCGCGCGTGGCTTCATCCAGAAACGGCGAAGGCGTTTCCTCGACCACTTTCTGGAAGCGGCGTTGCAATGTGCATTCGCGCTCGAACAGATGCACGACGTTGCCGCGCGCGTCCCCGAAAACCTGAAACTCGATATGCCGTGGATGCTCGATGTATTTTTCGAGCAGCACGTGATAGTCGCCAAAGGCCCCCTTGGATTCGCGCTTCGCGCCGTCCAGCGCGTCCTTGAAATCCTTCGCGGCACGCACGATGCGCATGCCCTTGCCGCCGCCGCCCGCCGTCGCCTTGATCATGAGCGGAAAGCCGATCTTTTTCGCTTCCGCTTCCAGGGTTTTGGGACTTTGATCGTCGCCGTGGTAACCGGGCGTCACCAGCACGCCGGCCTTTTCCATGAGTGCCTTGGCTGCGCTTTTCGACGCCATCGCGTCCATGCTCTCAGGCGAAGGTCCGATGAACACGATGCCGGCCTTGCGACAGCGGCGCGCGAACTCGCTGTTCTCGGACAGGAATCCGTAGCCAGGATGAATGGCTTCGGCACCGGTCTGTTTCGCTGCCGCCAGAATGCGCTCCATGTCGAGATAGGATTCAGCCGCCGGCGCCGGCCCGATGAACACCGCTTCATCGGCCTGCTGCACGTGCAGGGCGTAACGATCGGCCACCGAATACACGGCAACCGTGGCAACGCCGAGTCGCCGGCAGGTGCGAATCACGCGGCAGGCGATTTCGCCGCGATTGGCGATCAGGATTTTCTTGAACATTATTCTGGCAGCGTCGTGATGTTCAATTTGGTGCAAGCTTCACGCAAGCGGTTATCCAGCGTCGCAAGGGGTAGCTGACGACGTTGTGCAAGCTCCAGATAGGAGGCATCGTAAACCGTAAGTTTGTAACGAGCCGCCAGCTTGGCAGGGATATAACAGGATTTCAACGACGCGGACTCCACCGTAATCGGGTAAACGATCAGCTCCTCCGCAAGCGTTTCAATTCTGGTCCGCGGGATTCGTCCGCGTCTGGCCGCGACGAACAAGGCATTGATTACTTCCAGCGGCCATATCGCCGGGACGAAGGCCGTATCCGTGATGAGCCGTTCAACCAGGGCATCCGTGGCCTTGGAGCCTTCGTCGGGCAACAGCCACGCGATTGCAATGGAAGCGTCGAGAACGAAGGCCATTTCAATAGCGATGGCCGCGATGCGCAAGTTCTCGCAACGTTTCTCCGGGCTCGAGAATATCTTTCAGGCTCACGCCCTGTTTTGCAAGTTCTGCGCGGTGGGCACGCATACGCGCGATCGCTCCACGAATCTTTTCCTCATCGCGTTGTCTGACGGGGACGAGTTCCGCGACGGGTTGCCCGTGACGGGTGATCGTAAAACGCTCCCCCTTCTGCACCCGATTCAACAGCGCGGGCAGGTGGGTCTTGGCGTCGTAGGCACCGATTTCGGACATCTTCAGCCTCATGGTTTAGACCAGTTCAGACCAGTCTGAATATAATCCAAAAATAGCCGACTGTCGAGCCGGGCAGTCTTATTTTCGCCTTCCCAGTAGTCCCGGGCGTCTTCCTTGTGGACGCCTTTTATCTCCCTGGCTCAGGCAGGCGCGCGACAGACCGCTTCGATGTTGTTGCCGTCGGGATCAAGCACGAAAGCACCGTAGTAATCGGGATGGTAGTGCGGGCGAAGCCCCGGCGCGCCATTGTCCTTTCCACCGGCGGCCAGTGCGGCCCGGTAAAAGTTATCTACCGCAGACCGGTCAGGGGCTGTGAAAGCCATGTGCAGTTGGCCGCCGGGCGATTTGCCGTCGCCGATCCAGAAATAGGCCCGGCCATCACTGCCGAAACCGGCGTGCGAGTCCTTGCCGGTGATTTCCGGTCCGATTTCCATGATCAGGCTGATTTCCACAGGCGCGAGTGCTTTTTCATAAAATTCCTTGCTGCGTTTGAAATCGGAGACCGGAAAACCAATGTGATCGAGCATGGCGAATCTCCTTATTTGATCCAGCCGGGCTTGCATTTGTCGAGGAAGGCGCCAATACCTTCCTGACCTTCGGGCGAGACGCGCAGGCGTGCGATCAGCGCCGCATTTTCCGCATCCACCTTTTCGGCCTGTTCGGGTGTGAGCCCGGCTGTGCGTAGCGCGAGTGCCTTGGCCTCGCGTTGTGCAATGGGACCGCCTTTGAGCAGAAAATGCAGATTGCGCTCCAGCGTTTCATCCAGCTCGTTTGCCGCGACACAGTGATGCAGGAGGCCGATACGCGCAGCTTCCGCGGCATCGAAAATCTCACCATTGATAAACAGACGCCGTGCCTGGCGCAGGCCGATGGCGGCCACGACGTAAGGCGCGATCGTGGCCGGCACCAGACCGAGTTTGACTTCCGAGAGCGCGAACTTGGCGCCTTCCTCACCGATGGCGATGTCGCAACAGGCGATGAGCCCCACGCCGCCGCCATAGGCCGCCCCGTTGACGCGCGCGAGGGTCGGTTTCGAAAAGAAGTTGAGTGTGCGCAGGAGCTTTGCGAGCCGCTGGGCATCAGCCTTGTTTTCGGCCTCGCTCGCTTTCACCATACCGCGCATCCAGTTGAGGTCCGCGCCTGCGGAGAAGGTCGAGCCCGCTCCGGTCAGCACCACCGCGCGCACCGTATCGTCTGCTGCCAGCGATTCAAGTTCCGCCGTCAGCTCAGCAATCAAGGCATCGTCGAAGGCGTTGTGCTTCTCCGGACGGTTCAGCCTCAGCGTGGCAATACCGTGCACGTCGGTTTCAAGCGTAACAGTTTCGCTCATGATTCCCTGAATCCAGCTATGTATGGCGGTGGGCGCAAAAGCATAGTGTACGCATAAACCGCTCGCTACTGTACACCGAGCGCCGGCTCAAGTTTGTGCAGTGCCGCACTGTCGAGACGCAGAACGGGATAAGCGCCGACGCCTTGCGCACTGTACCAGGGCGAGTGCCGGAAGAAGAAGTCGAGCCGCGCATAGGAGTTGGCGGCAAATGCCGGATCGTCATGCAGGCGCTGCTTGAATTCGGCTCTCAACGCCGGGTCTTTGGCAAGCATGTCGCGCGCTAGCTTTTCCAGCACGCGCGGCTCGCCGTATTCCTTGGGTTCAAAGATGGCGTCGAGGTAGCCCCAGTGCAGCAGGGAATCGGGTGCCGCAGGTTCGAGCAGTTCGATGACCACGTTGGCGGCACGCTGGTCCAACGGCACGATGGCGGAGCCGGCGGGCAGAGTGACGTGATAAGTCACAGGTGATTGTTTGAAATTCTTCAGCATCACGTGGCTTTCGAATGATCGCTTGGCGTACACCGGGTCGCTCAAGTGGTAACCAGCCGCATCCAGCGTGATGGGCTGCGTGGTACGCGTGTAGCGGATACCGTGCAGGTTGAGCCGGCGAATCACCTGCGTCCATTGCGCAGGCACGGCATAAGCGGCAGGCGGCGTGATACGGATATCAGGAACCAGATCGTTCCAGTTCGGAATGGTGAGCGTGACGGCCTTGGTTCGGTCGTACTGGATCCAGTTGTCGTTGGAAATGGCACTGTGCGTGAGCTTCCAGGCGTATCCGCGGAGCGTCAAATGTGTGGATTTCGCTGCAAGCTGGTACGTCAGCGTCGCCTGCGCGTGCGGATCGCCTGCACGCGCGATGGTGTCGGCATCGGCTTTCGCTACCGCCTTCTCCAACGCGGCCGGATCAGCATTGACGTGCGCCAGCATCAGCTCGACCAGATCGTAGGCCGCGCGCACGCGCACTGCATAGGGTTTCAGCATGTGGGTTTCGATGAGCAGGCCAGGACGGTTCTGCAATGCGGCGTAGCCGGTGGAGAAGCGCGGGCCTGAACTGAAGTTCTCGATGCCCTTGGCGGGATCGTTGCCGTCCTTGAATTCGAGATAAATGGAAGCCAGATGCCCGCGCTTGTCGAAAGCCGGCATCACGCTCCGGGTCATCTGCGCCTGCCAGGCGGCCACGGCGGGATCGAGCTTGTCCGCGTCCTCGGTGTACCAGGTCAGGTCGTACTGGTAATCCGCGCCGTCGGTGGTGTGCACGTCAACGAGGAAATCCGGCGACCAGCGCTGCCAAAGTTTCAGCCAGGCACGTATTTCCGGCGCATCGGCCTTGATGTAGTCGCGATTGAGATTGAGATATTGCGCCGTGGCGCGGAAGCCCATGCTGGCCGGACCATTCTGGTTGATGCGGTTGTAAGGCGAGGCATGCTCGTGGCCGTCCACGTTGAAAACCGGGATGAACACCAGCACCACGTGATCCAGCAGGTGCGGGTATTTGCCGGTGATGGCGAAATCGCGCAGCAGCATCAGGCCCGCATCCTTGCCCTCGATCTCGCCGGCGTGGATGCCGGCCTGCACCAGCACCACGGCCTTGCCCGTGGTGTGTGCCGCAGCCGGCGTGAAGCTGCCATCGCCGCTTGCAATTACCACCGCCATGCGTCGGCCTTCGGACGTGGTGCCGAAGGTTTCGAGCCTGATCTTCTCAGGCGCCGCCGCTTGCAGGCGTTCGAGATAGGCGAGCGTGTCCGCGTAGTCCGGCGTGGCGCGGAAATGCGTGGCCTCGGCGGGCGTAGCCCAGTCGCCGGCCGCATGGACGGCGGCAGTCAGCAGCAGCAGCAGGCACAAAAGGGCAAACCGGCGCATGGGCATTCTCCGTGCTGTCGTGTAGAGATGTTACAAGCGGAATGCCTCGGGGCGGGCGTTATCTCGCGCGATGGGCAGCCTTGAGGGGGTGCTTTTGCCGTGACAGAGCAGCCCGTGATTGCAGGGCTGCAAAGCTTGACATGCAAATGATAATAGTTATCATTATCGCTTGAGCGCAGCAAATCGGTCTTGTTGCTGCGCCACGGTTTCCCGAACCAGCACTGCACCGGGGTCAGTACACGGCATGAAAGCGGATGCGGCATCCAGCTCCCCGAACCAGCCGGCAGACCCCGGGGCCGCCGGCATGTCGCCCGTGTCCGTTTCGACCGAAGCGCTGTTCGGTGCCGCGAAAGAGGTGCTGATCCGCCATGGCGAAACGGTCTATCGCCTGCGAATCACGAGCAAGGACAAACTGATTCTGACCAAATAGCCAGCCATCCCGAAGGCCGCCTGAACACAGGTGTCTTTCCGACAGCCAGCAATGCAATCCCCGCCGCGCGGCAAAACCGCCGGTGTTCATTCATTGATGGCCACAGGAAACGACACATGAAATACCTTTTCCCCGCGTTGTTGGCATGCATGTTGCCGTCCGGCACCGTACTCGCCGCCGATACGCCACCCGCATCGGTTGCTCAGCGCGACATGGCAACCAACATCACCGCCAAGCCGGCGACCGCCGTGTCCGATGCTTCTGTCAAGCAGACCACTGCGCTCGGCGAGGTGGTGGTCAGCGCGACTCGCGTCAGCCAGCCGGTGCTGGATACGGCGGCTTCGATCACGGTCATTACCGCGCAGGAAATTGACAACACGCTGGCCGGCGACATCGGCCAGATGGTACGTTACCAGCCCGGCATTTCCGTGCCGAATGATCCCACGCGCTTCGGCAGCCGGGGTTTCGACATCCGCGGCATCAATGGCAACCGGATCAAGATCCTGCTCGATGGCGTGCCCGCGCCGGATGCGTTTTCCATCGGTTCGTTGTCGGATGCCGGACGCAATTTCGTGGACCCGGATGTGCTCAAGCGGGTGGAGATTATCCGCGGGCCGGCTTCATCGCTTTACGGAAGCGAGGCGGTCGGCGGCGTGGTGAATTTCATCACCAAGGATCCCGGCGACTACCTGTTGCAGGGCAACGGCGATGCCTATTTCGGCACGGGCACGGGCTGGAACAGCGTGGATAACAGCGCCATGTTATCGGGCACCGCTGCCTTCGGCGACGCGGACAATCAGGGCATGGTGCTGTTCACGCGCCGGCAGGGGCACGAAGCCGGCAATCAGGGCAGTGTGGACACCGAAGATGCAACGCGCACTACGCCCAATCCGCAGAACAATCAGGACAACAACCTGCTGGCGAAGGGCGTATTCAACCGGGAATGGGGCACGCTGAGCTTGACGTTGAGCAACCACCACAGCGACAACGACACGCAGGTGTTCAGCGCGTTGGAAAGCACCGATTACAGCGCCATGGTCGGGTTCCCGTACGTGCTTGCCACCACCAGCATGTCCGGCCACGACACGTCCGACCTGACGCTCGCCAGTGCACGGCTCGATTTCAAGGGCGCCGGCAGCGGCTGGTTCGACGACGGCACGGCACTGACCTACTGTCAATACGGCGATACCCAGCAGGACACCCTGGAAAGGCAGCGCACAACGATCTTCGGCGCGCCGAACGATGCCCTCATCAACCGGCGTTTCACTTTCGCCCAGCACACCGCGGGCACTTCGCTGACGCTGCGTAAACGGTTCGGCGAGACAGTCCGGCACCTGCTGGTTTATGGCCTGGACGTGGACCGCAGCAGGATCGAGGAAATGCGCGACGGTTGGAAGCAGGATCTTGCCACCGGCGCGATCACCACCACGGTCGGGCCGGACACGTTCCCGGCACGCGATTTCCCGCTCAGCACCACGCTGGAGGCGGGCCTGTTCGCGGAGGATCGCATGGCGTTTGCGGACGAGCGCTTCCTGCTGATTCCCGGCTTGCGGTACGACTATTACCGACTCGATGCCGACAATGACCCGGTGTTCGGCAACACCAGTCCCGGCATCGCGGCGGAGGACACGACCGATTCGAGCTGGTCGCCACGACTCGGTGCGGTGTACAAGCTCGATGACCGCAGCAGCCTGTTCGCGCAGTATGCCTATGGGTTCCGTGCGCCGGATTACAGCGACGTGAACGTGGGGTTCACCAATCTCCAGTTCGGCTATACCGCGATTCCCAATCCGAACCTGAAGCCGGAGACCAGCAATGCAGTGGAGTTCGGCATCAAGCACTTCGGCGACGGCGCGAATTTCAGCTTGAGCGCGTATTACGACCGGTTCGACGATTTCATCGAGCCGTTCGTCAGCCTCGGGGTTGATCCGAACACCAATCTGCTGACGTTCCAGGCGCAGAACATCGGCAAGGTCACGCTCTACGGTGTCGAGGCCCGCGCCACGTTCAAGCTCGACGCCGTGTTGCAGGGTTTGCGACTCGACAGCGCATTGGCCTGGGGCGTCGGCAACGACGATGCCGCCGATGCGCCGCTCAATTCCGTCAATCCGCCCGAGGCCATTCTGGGGCTGGGCTATCTTTCGGCATCGTCCCTCTGGGGCGCGCGGCTGGTTGGGACGTTCGTGCACGCCAAGACGCGGGTCAACAACGATCCGGCCGCGACGCAATTCCAGATACCGGGTTATGCCACCTTCGATCTGATCGGCAATTTCAATCTCGACGACAGCACGAGGATCGTCGTCGGCCTGTTCAATCTCACCGACCGCAAATACTGGAATTGGTCGAGCGTGCAGGGCCGCCCCGACGGCGATCCCCTGATTGACCGCTACACCCAGCCGGGTTTCAACGTCGGCGCGAGTCTCCACGTGTCCTGGTAAGCAGCGAGGTAAACGCGATGAATACGCAAGCAACTCCCGAGCCCCGTGATCCCGCCGGCCTGCATGCCGCCTGGCAGGCACTCAATACGGATGAACCGGGCCTCAGAATTCGCGATGCCGCGGCCCGGCTCGGCGTGAGCGAGGCGGAACTGCTGGCCACGGAGTGCGGTGTCACGGTGACCCGTCTGGAAGGCGACTGGAAGGCGTTGCTTCACGAACTCGCCGCGCTGGGAACGGTGAAGACCATCACCCGCAATGAAAGCGCCGTGCACGAGACCACCGGGAAGTACACCAATGTGGACATTCCCGGCACGCTCGGTGTGACGCTGGGCGAGGGTATTGATCTCAGGCATTACATGCAGCACTGGCACCTGGGGTTCGCCCAGGATGTCAGCAAGGAGAAACGCCGGCTGCGCAGTCTGCAATTCTTCGATGCAGACGGCACCGCAGTGCACAAGGTGTACCTGACCGAGAGCAGCGACGTCGCCGTGTACGACGCGCTGGTGGCCAAATACCGCGCCGCCAATCAGTCGCCGGAGCAACCGGTTTCCGCATCGGCGGAGCATTACGCGCCGGTGGCGGACGAAGAGGTTGACGTGGAAGGGCTGCGCAACTACTGGCACGAACTGCCCGACGCGCATCATTTCTACGCGATGCTGAAACGCTTCCGTGTGGACCGCGCGCAGGCGCTGCGGCTTGCCGAACCGGAACTGGCCCGTCCGGTCGGCACCGATGCGTTCTGCAGGCTGCTGGATGCCGCTGCCGAAGCGGGTACGGAGATCATGATCTTTGTCGGCAGTCCCGGCGTCGCCCAGATCTACACCGGCCCGGTCAAGAAACTGCGCCGCATCGGCCCGTGGTACAACGTGCTCGATCCCGCCTTCAATCTGCACCTGCGTGACGATCACATCGTCCGCGCCTGGATCGTGCGCAAGGGTTCGGCGGTCGAGCGCGTCACTTCGCTGGAGATCTACGACGCACAGGACCGGCTCATCGCGCAGATGTTCGGCAAGCGCAAGCCGGGCATTCCCGAATCGGCGGGCTGGCACGCATTGCTGGACACGCTTGAGCCGCTGGCGGCATGATCGCGATGCGCACCTTGAACGCCGGAGCACGGCTGATGGCAGCAGCGTTATCGCTGCTGGCGTTGTTGCCGGTGGCGACGCGGGCCGCGTGTCCGCAACGATTGGTCACGCTCGGTGGCGACATCACCGAGATCGTGTTCGCACTGGGCGCGGGCGAATGCGTGGTGGCCGATGACACGACCAGCGAATATCCGGCCGCGGCACAAGCGCTGCCGAAGGTCGGTTATCTGCGCGCGCTCAATGCGGAAGGTGTGATCGCCCTGGAACCGCAGACGGTGATCGCGAGCGCGGAAGCCGGTCCCCCCGCCGTCATCACGCAACTCCGGGCAGCCGGCATCAAGGTGGATCTGATTCCGGAACAGCACACGGCGGAAGGCACGCTTGCCAAGATCGAGGCGGTGGCGAAGGTACTGGGCCGTGCGCCGGCCGGCGCGGTGCTCGCGGCTTCGGTGCGGACCTCGCTGGCGACACTGGCGCGGCAACTGTCCGCGGTCACGTCGCAGAAGCGCGTCATCTTCCTGCTCACCGTGGGCAACGGTACGCCGATGGCGGGCGGAACGGGCACGGCCGCGGACGGCATCATCACACTGGCCGGCGGCATCAATGCCGCGCAGGGTTTCAGCGGCTACAAGCCGCTGGGCGCCGAGGCCATGGTGCGGCTGAAGCCCGACGTAATCCTGGTCATGTCGGAAGCCATCGGCTCGCACGGCGGACCGGATTTTGTGTACGGCCTGCCGGGTGTGCGGCTGACGCCAGCCGGGCGCGGACACCACGTCATTGCCATGGACGGCAGCCTGATGCTGGGCTTCGGGCCGCGTCTCGGCGAGGCAGCACGCACGCTTGCCGCCGCGTTGTATCCGGAGCAGGTGACTCAACATGACGTTGGCGCTCGCTAGATTGCAAACCGGGTGGCAGGCGCATGTCCACCCGCTGATGCTCGGTGGATTGGCTGCGGCCCTGTTGCTGGTGATGGGGGTGGCCCTGTGCGTGGGACCGATGCCCATTGACGGTGCTGCGCTGCTCAAGCTGCTCGGACACAAACTGGGTTTCGTCGCGGCGGGCGCGAGCCCGGTGCAGGACGCGGTGATGTTTTCCATCCGTCTGCCGCGCGTGCTGTTGGCCGCGGCAGTGGGTGCGATTCTCGGCGCTTCCGGTTCGGCCTTGCAGGGGCTGTTCCGCAATCCGCTGGCGGATCCGGCACTGCTCGGCGTGTCGAGCGGCGCGGCGCTGGGCGCAGCGGTCTGGATCGTGTTCGGCACAGCACTGACCGCGCTGCTGCCGTGGTTGGCGCTGGGTGGCTACGCGCGCGCCGTGGCCGCATTCGCGGGCGGTGTTGCAGCCACGTTCGTCATTTTCCGCCTGAGTGGGCGACAGGGTCGTACTTCGGTCGCCACACTATTGCTCGCCGGCATCGCCATCAACGCGCTGGGCGGCGCGGCACTCGGACTGCTGACCTATCTTTCCAGCGACCGGGAATTGCGCGATCTCACGTATTGGCTGCTGGGCAGTTTTGGCGGCGCCACCTGGCACGCCTGCTGGCTGCTGTTGCCCGCCGCCGTGGTGTTGTGCGTGGTGTTCTCGCGCCATGCCGGGGTACTCAACATTTTCATGTTGGGGGAAAACGAGGCGCATTACCTCGGCGTGCACGTGCAGCGCCTGAAAACCGTGCTGGTGCTCGTGGTGGCGCTGGGTGTGGGACTGAGCGTGGCCTTCACCGGCATGATCAGTTTCATCGGGTTGGTTACGCCGCACCTGCTGCGCCTGTCGGGCGGGCCGGATCACCGGCTTGTCATTCCCGGCGCTGCGTTGCTGGGTGCGCTGCTTTGCGTGGGCGCCGATGCCATCGCCCGCACCCTGGTAAGCCCCGCCGAACTGCCGGTGGGCATTCTCACCGCACTCATCGGTGCGCCGTTCTTCATGTGGCTGCTCGTCAGGCAGCGCAGGCTGGAGTTTTAAGCCATGCTGGAAATCACCGCCGCATCCCTGTCACGGGCGAATCGCAGGATTGTGCATGACGTGAACCTGGCCGTGCGGCCCGGCTCGCTGCTGGTACTGATCGGGCCGAATGGTGCCGGCAAGTCCACCGCACTCCGCTTGCTCAGCGGCGAACTGGAAAGCGATGAGGGCAGCGCGTGTCTCGATGGCCTGGCGCTCGGCCACTGGCATCGCGAGGCACTGGCACGCCGACGGGCAGTGCTGTCGCAGCGGGTGACACTGGCATTCGGCTTCAGCGTGTTCGACGTGGTGGCGATGGGGCGATCGCCGCACCCGGAATGCGGGGGCGCCGCCAATCGCTGGATCGTGCGCGCCGCGCTGGCCGCCGTGGACATGCTGCCGTTCGCGGCGCGCGATTACCAGACGCTGTCCGGCGGCGAGCAGCAGCGCGTGCAATTGGCGCGGGTGCTGGCGCAGATCTGGCCCGACGAGCGTCGCACGTCGCCGTGTTACCTGCTGCTTGATGAGCCCGTTACCGGCCTCGACCCCGCGCACCAGCACGCCATTATCAGTCACGCGCAATGCCGCGCGCGGCAGGGTTGCGGCGTGCTTGCGGTGCTCCACGATCTCAACCTTGCCTCGCAGTACGCGGACCGCGTCGCAATCATGCGGGACGGGCAGATCTTTCATCAGGGTACGCCGGAGGAGGCATTCACCGCCGAGCGCATTCATGCCGCCTTCGGCGTGTCTTCCGAGATCAGCGTGCATCCGCGTACCCATCGCCCGCAACTCGTGATGTGGGCGCAACAGGCTTAGCGGTCCGCGTTGGTCGCGGTGCCTACATGCGGAAGACGCCGTAGCGGGCGCCGGGTTCGAGCGGGGCGTTCTCCGCAGTGGTAAGCGCCAAGCCGAGGATGCGGCGGGTGTCGGCGGGATCAATCACGCCGTCGTCCCACAGGCGCGCGGTCGCGTAGTAGGGGTGGCCCTGGCTTTCGTATTGTTCACGCAGCGGCTGCTTGAATTCCTCTTCTTCTTTTGCGCTCCACTTGCCGCCCTTGGTTTCGATGCCGTCGCGCTTGACGGTCGCAAGGACGCTCGCGGCCTGTTCGCCGCCCATGACACTGATGCGCGCGTTTGGCCACATCCAGAGAAACCGCGCGCCGTAAGCGCGGCCGCACATCGCGTAATTGCCGGCGCCAAAGCTGCCGCCGATCAGCATGGTGAACTTGGGCACGGTGGCGCAGGCAACCGCCGTCACCATCTTGGCGCCGTCCTTCGCAATGCCGCCGGCTTCGTATTTCGCACCGACCATGAAACCCGTGATGTTTTGCAGGAACACGAGCGGAATGCGGCGCTGTTCACACAGTTCGATGAAGTGCGTGCCCTTGAGTGCGGATTCGGAGAACAGAATCCCGTTGTTGGCGATGATGCCGACCGGGTAGCCGTAGAGGTGCGCGAAGCCGCAGACCAGGGTCTTGCCGTAGAGCGCCTTGAATTCCTGGAACTCGGAACCGTCCACGAGGCGCGCAATGACTTCGTGCACGTCGTAGGGGAAGCGCGTCTCGGTCGGCACGATGCCATAGAGTTCGTCCGCAGGATAACGCGGCTCGCGGCTTGCCTGCTTGGCCAGCCAGTTGGGACGCGTGTAGTTGAGATGCGCGACGATGTCGCGGGCGATGGCGAGCGCGTGCGCGTCGTCATCTGCAAGGTGATCGGTAACACCGGAGACTTTGCTGTGTACCTCGCCGCCACCCAGCGTCTCCGCGTCCACAACCTCGCCGGTTGCGGCTTTCACCAACGGCGGGCCGCCGAGGAAAATGGTGCCCTGATTGCGCACAATGATGGCTTCGTCGCACATGGCGGGCACATAGGCACCGCCCGCCGTGCAGGAACCCACGACCACGGCGATTTGCGGAATGCGTTCGCGCGACAGCCGCGCCTGATTGTAGAAAATGCGTCCGAAATGTTCCTTGTCCGGAAAGACTTCATCCTGCAAGGGCAGGAAGGCGCCGCCCGAATCCACCAGATAAATGCAGGGCAGACGATTTTCGAGCGCGACTTCCTGCGCGCGCAGATGTTTCTTGACCGTAATCGGAAAATACGTGCCGCCCTTCACGGTCGCGTCGTTCGCAACGACCATGACTTCGCGACCGTGCACGCGGCCAATGCCGGTCACGAGTCCGGCAGCGGGGGCGGCATCGTCATACAGGCAGTGTGCGGCAAGCGCGGAGAGTTCCAGAAACGGCGAGCCCGGATCGAGCAGCGCCTCGATGCGGTCGCGCACAAGGAGCTTGCCGCGATCGGTGTGTTTCTTGCGCGCCTTGTCGCCGCCGCCGAGCGCGGCTTGTGCAAGGGTTTTGCGCAGATCCGAGACCAGCGCCTCCATGCGTTCGCGGTTGGCAGCGAATTCCTTGCCGTTGCGATCCACTGTGGATTTCAGAATGGGCATATCAATCGGTTTCCCAGGGGTTGATAACCGGCACATCGGCAACGGCAAAGGGCGTGGTGTCGCGCGTTGCGACAGTGTAACCATGTACGGTTGCGATGGCGGCAATTTGAGCGTCGGCGACGGAGAGCGCGTAGCCGCTCGCGCGTGCATGTCCGACAAGCGCTGCGTAGGTTTCCGCCGCTTCCCGATCGAACGGCAGAATGCGCGAGCCAAATAATTGTGTGATGAGCTCAGTCAGAGCAGTTTTCAAACCCTTCTTGCGCCTGCCATTGGGCAGGATTTCCAGTCCGGTCAACAATTCAGCAAGATTGATGGTCGTGAGATACAGGGTCTCGGCCACCTGACGATCGAGCCAAGTCTGTACAGCAATGCTGCCGTTCCGCTTCATGGGTTCGGAGACGACATTGGTGTCGAGGATGATCATTTGAACCGAGCCGGATCCGTCGGTGACGGATCCCGTTCAATATCGAGTTCCAGTCCGTGCAGCCGCTTGCGGAAGCCGGCCAGCTCCGATCCGATCCGCACGCCTTCCTCGCTGTGTACCGCGTTTTCCAGGATGGCCCGGATTTCTGCTTCCGTACTCCGTCCATGGCGGGCGGCGCGGAGTTTCAATGCCCGATGCGTCTCGACAGGCAGGTTTCGAACCGTAACGGCGGACATGGAACGCATCTCCAGCAATCCCGATGTTCTGATGCTATCACATTATGCT
>DASSRV010000251.1:0-2396 GCA_035701605.1 Gammaproteobacteria bacterium | reverse complement strand
AAACCGGGCCCCGAAAGGGGCCCGGCTTCAGTGTTTGCCGGCGTGGGGGCCGGCAACATCTTCCAGAGGGGAACAAGCTGCACACCGGTGATTCTGGGAGGATACGCATCCGGCGCAACAGCGAGTGCGCAGTATGCGAATGTCGGAGTTCAGCAGCAACGCCGATGGCCGCATGCCAGCCATGCGCAATCGCAAATCGTTGACGCCTGAATAAACGGCGGCAGAACTCGCGCTTTCCGCGCGCCGAAAGCACAGTGCGGTTGCTGAAAGAAAAACTAAAAGTGCCAGCGTTGCGCGTTTGCGACAAGGAAGTCGCGGAACACCTGGATACGCGCGACCGATTTGAGTTCCTCCGGATAAACGAAATAGGCATCCATCGCGAGCGTGTCGGCCTCGCCGAAAAGCTGCACCAGGCCGCCGTTTTCTTCCACCAGGTAGTCCGGCAGCATCGCGACCCCGAGGCCCCGCTGACACGCACGCAGTACGCCTAGCACGTTGGTGACGGTCAGATGCGGTGCGCGCGGACCTTTGCTCTCACGGCCAATCTCGAGCAGCCACCGCCGATTCTGCAGATGCGCCGGCACGGCGCCGCCGCCGAGAAGGATGATGCGGTGCTTGTCGAGATCATCGTGGGTGCGCGGCGTGCCGAAACGCTTGAGATAGTCAGGCGACGCATAGGCATGTGAATGCACCGAAAACAGCTTGCGCTGGATCAGGTCCGGTTGCGTTGGCTGGCGCAGGCGGATGGCGACATCGGCCTCGCGCATCGCCAGATCGAGCTCTTCGTCGGTCGTGATCAGCGTGATGTGGATGTCCGGATAAAGGTCGAGGAATTCGCCGAGCCGGGGCGTGAGCCAATGCACGCCGATGCCTGGCGTGGTGGAAATCTTGAGCTCGCCATTCGGCCGCTCGCGGCTGTCGGTCAGCTTGGTGCGCGCCGCCTCGAGCTTCATGAAGACTTCGTGCGCCGTGCGGTAAAGCAGCTCGCCTTGCTCGGTGAGTATCAACCCGCGCGCATGGCGGTGAAAGAGTGATACCGACAGTTCGGCTTCGAGCGCGGAGACCTGCCGCGACACGGCTGACTGAGAGAGGCCAAGCCGTTCGCCGGCATGGGTGAACGAGCCAGCTTCCGCCGCGGCGTGAAACACCTTCAGCTTGTCCCAATCCATCGTGGTGTTGGGTGCGCCCATGATCTACTCCGCCGCCGCGCGGCGATGCTCTTGCGCGGCCAGGAATTTCTCCGCTTCGAGCGCGGCCATGCAGCCTTGCCCGGCAGCGGTCACCGCCTGGCGATAGATATCGTCGGTCACGTCGCCGGCCGCGAATACGCCCGGCACCGATGTGGCCGTGGAGTGCCCGGCCGTCACGATGTAGCCGGAGGGCTTCATCTGCACCTGGCCGGTAAACAGCTCCGACGCCGGCTGGTGGCCGATCGCGATGAACACGCCGTCCGCCTTATGCCCGGTGATCGCACCTGTCTTCACGTTCTTGAGCTTCACGCCGCTCACCTTGAGCGGGTTCTCGGCGCCGGTGACGTCCTCCAGCACGCTGTCCCAGATCACTTCGATCTTCGGGTGCTTGAACAGGCGGTCCTGCAGAATTTTTTCGGCGCGGAACGCGTCTCGCCGGTGCACGACCGTGACCTTGGACGCAAAATTGGTGAGAAACAGCGCCTCTTCGACCGCGGTGTTGCCGCCGCCGACCACGATGACTTCCTTGTTGCGGTAGAAAAAGCCGTCGCAGGTGGCACAGGCCGACACCCCGTAGCCCTTGAACTTCTGCTCCGAAGGCAGATCGAGCCAGCGCGCCTGCGCGCCGGTCGCGATGATAAGCGCGTCGGCGAGGTAGACGTCTCCGGAATCGCAGATCAGCTTGAAGGGCCTTTGCGACAATTCCACCTTGTTCACATGGTCGGTGACGATGCGGGTACCGACGTGCTCGGCCTGCGCCTGCATCTGCTCCATCAGCCACGGACCCTGGATCACCTCGGCGAAGCCTGGGTAGTTCTCGACATCGGTCGTGATCGTGAGCTGGCCGCCGGGCTGCACGCCCTGGATCAGGATCGGCTCCAGCATCGCGCGCGCGGCATAAACGGCAGCCGTGTACCCGGCCGGTCCCGAGCCGATAATCACGACTTTGGCGTGCGTCGTCTTTGTCATGCTTGTTTCCGCCCCCCTGGCGGGCGTCGCGGACGCGCTCGCGGCCGCAGGCAGGCCGGACAGTCACCGGCTCTTTTGTGCTCTGCCCGATGTATGGCTTCCGGCTGAGCTATGCAAGATACGCAACCGTCGCGGCCCACAGCTTGGGCGATGGCTCTACGCCCCGATTAAGCCATCCGCGCAATATTCTTTCGCGAAATAATATTTCGCGGTATGAATGTTCTTGTTGTCCGAATG
>DASSRV010000250.1:0-6614 GCA_035701605.1 Gammaproteobacteria bacterium | reverse complement strand
TTGTATCGAGGTCCCGATGTCAAACCACCGCGTGTCTGTCGTCTCTGCCGGGTGGAAGCCGGTGCTGCTGGCGCTGGTTGCCGGCGTGCTTGCGAGTCCGATCGCCGGGGCCGCAACCCTCGATCAGGCCCTGACCCGCGCCTGGCGCGACAACCCGCAACTGCAAGCGCAACGCGCCGTGCTCGCGGCGGCCGGCGAGCAGGTGGATCAGGCCAAAGGCGGGTATTACCCCCAAATCAAGGTGTTCGGCGGCGTCGGCACCGCACACCAGGACGTGGAAAGCACGTTCTTCCCGATTGACACCATCGTGTTGAATTCGCGCAGCATCGGTCTCGAAGTGGATCAGGCGCTGTACGCCGGCGGCCGCATAGACGCCAAGGTGGACGCCGCAGAACACGCGCTCACCGCACAGCAGGCCGGGTTTCATGCCGTCGAGGAAAAAGTGCTGCTGGATGCCGCGCGTGCCTACATGGACGTGGTACAGGACCGCGCGGTGCTGAAGTTGCAGCAGGGCAACCTGGCCGTGTTGCAGCAGGCGCTGGATGCGGCTGAGGCCAGTTACCGCAACGGCGAAGTGACCCACACCGACGTGGATCAGGCGCGGGCGCGGCTCGCGGGCGCGCAGGCGGGACTGATCCAGGCCCAGGGCGCGCTGGCATCCTCCGAAGCGTATTACCAGCGTGTCATCGGCACACGGCCGGATGCGCTGGAGTTGCCGGCCGGACTCGACGCGCTGCCCGCGAGCGAAGCCGAAGCGCTGAAACTCGCGCACAACAATTACCAGGTGCAGGCCGCATTCGCGTCGGTGGCGGTCGCGAACAGTCAGGCGGAAATCAGCGCCAGCATCCTGAAACCAAGCGTAAAACTGACCGGTCAGGTCAGTGCCGCGCATGAGCCGACGTTTCCGTTCGAGAAATACAACCAGCGTTCCATCATGCTGGAATTCTCCATGCCGCTTTACTCCGGCGGCAGCCTGCGCTCGGAAGTGAACGCGGCGCGTCACGAAGCCGACAGCCGTCATCAGGATGCGCTGGATGCCGAACGTGCGGCCCGCAACGATGCCACCCAGGCCTGGCAGGCTTATCAGACCGCGACCGCCGGTCTCGCCGCCATCAACGCCCAGATTACCGCGGCGCAATCCGCTTACGATGGCGTCAAGGCGGAATACCGCGAAGGCGAGCGCACCACGCTGGATGTGTTGAATGCGGAGCAGGAACTGCTCGGTGCGCAGGTCAATCAGGTGCGTGCGCAGCGTGACGAGATCGTGGCCGAATACGCGCTCAAGGCCGCCACAGGGCAACTGACGATGGAAAACCTGAAACTGCCGGTTTCCGGCACGCACGGCGCGTGAGGGATGTCGTGAACGCAATAGCTGACAACCCTTCCGGCAGCAGCAAACGCGACACTATCATGGACGCCGCCAAGAGGGTGTTTCTGGAAGTGGGCTTCGGTGCCGCCAGCATGGACGCGATTGCCACCGCCGCGCAGGTTTCCAAGCAAACCGTCTATAACCACTTCGGTTCCAAGGAGGAATTGTTCGGTGCCATGGTGCGCGGTTCCTGCGACCAGATGATCGCGGGCTTCTCGGAAGCCGCCAAGGGTGGCGATCCGGAAAAAACCCTGCGCGCCATTGCGGAGCTGCACGCCGAGATCCTGTCCTCGGATGAAAAGCAGGCATTGCGCCGCATCCTCATGGCGGAAGCGCCGCGCTTCCCCGACCTGGCGCGCGTTTATTATCAGTCCGGCCCCGAACTCACGCGCAAGGCGGTAGCGGATTATCTGGCCGAACAGACCCGGCTGGGCGTGCTCAAGGTGGACAATCCGCGTCTCACGGCCGAACAGTTCTTCGGCATGCTGGCGAGTTGCAGGATGCGTTCGGAATTCGGCATTGCGCCCCCGCCGACCGAAGCCGAGCAGAAGCAGTACATAGACAATGCCGTCAGGCTGGTGATACGCGCCAGCCGGCCGTGATGCCGCCGCCACACGGCGGAGCGCAAATGCGGCATTTCGTCTCTGGCCGAAATGACAATGACAAAGCCCCGCGTGAGCGGGGCTTTGTCGTTACTCGGTCAGTGAGAAGGCGTCATCAGCGCCGGACGTTGCCGAGCAGGCGCAGGATTTCCAGGTACAGCCAGATCAACGTGACCATGAGCGCGAAGGCGCCGTACCATTCCATGTAGCGCGGTGCGCCGAGCTGTGATTGCCGCGCGATCAGGTCGAAGTCCAGTACCAGGTTGAACGCCGCGATGGCGACGATGAACAGGCTGATACCGATGCTGAGCGGAGTGTGGCCGTACACCAGGGTGGTGTCCACGCCGAACAGGCTGACGAGCCAGGTGAGGCCGTAGAAAATCACGATGCCGAAGGTGGCAGCGAAAATCATGCGACGGAAGCGGTCCGTGACCTTGATGACGCCGGTGCGATACAGGATCAGCATACCGAAGGCGACCGCCAAGGTCAGCGCCACGGCCTGCACCACGATGCCGGGGTAGCGCAATTCGAACAGTGCGGATGCACCGCCGACTACCAGCCCTTCCGCGAGCGCATACAGGGGCGCGCTGATGAACGCCCAGGTAGGCTTGAATGCAGTGACCAGCGCCAGCACCAGTCCGCCGATGGCGCCACCGATCAGGAAGGGCGCGATGGCGGAGGCGGCAGCCGCGGGACCTTGCACACCGATGACGGTGTAGAAACGCAACCAGCACCAGGCCGCCGTGACCAGCACCAGCACCAGCAGGATGAAACTCTTGCCGAGGGTGCCGTTCACGCTCATGCGTTCGCCGGCCAGCGTGGCCGGGTTGCGGAACGCCTGGGTCTTGAAAGCGGGGTTGCTGGTTTTCATGAGTTCACGCATGGGTGCGATCCTGTTTGATGGCCGTCAGCACGGAGTTGGGGGCGAAGCGCGCGGTTTCAACTGTCAGGGACTTGGACCGGTTTCCGGGCCGCAAGTTGCAGTAGGGGCCGGCGCGGGCAGCGGTTAAACTGGCGTCATTATATAGGTAGCGGACCGGGTGGATGGGGCAGCGCGTCTGGCATGAAGACAGGCTGCTGGCGGCACTTGCCGCCGGCGCAACGGTGGTGACCGGCAACGAACGCCTGGCCCGTGCCATCCAGCTCGCCCATGCCGACGCGCAGACCCGTGCCGGACAAGCGGTCTGGGAGCGTCCGCGGGTATTGCCCTGGCAGGCATTTCTCGCCGAACAGGCCGCGGCCTGCCGGGATGCCGCGCTCGAGAGCGGGGGCGCCGGCCCGCCATACATGCTGTCGCCTTCGCAGTCCGAATGCCTGTGGGAACAGATGATTCAGATGGCGGGCGACACCCTGCTGCAACCGGCCGCAGCCGCCGAGGCCGCGCAGCAGGCATGGAACCTGTGTCAGGCGTACCGGGTGGACATCCGGCAGTTTGCCGACAGTGGCAGCAGCGATGCACAACAGTTCGCTGCATGGTCGGCGGCGTTCCACAAGCGTTGCGATGCGCAGCGTTGCCTGGATGCCGCGCGTCTGCCGGAGCGGCTGGCGGACTGGATGGCCGCGGGTCGCATTGCACCGCCGTCGCAGTTGCTGCTCGCCGGTTTCGATGAATGGACGCCGCAGCAGCAACATTTCGCGGAGCGTCTGCAAGCGGCCGGCTGTCGCATCGAACGGCTTGACCCGGCGCCTGCTGCGACGCAAAACGCGCGGCGTGTCGTCTGCGACGATGCCGAGCAGGAATTCTGGTATGCCGCGCGCTGGGCGGGCGCCTTGCTGGAGCAGAACCCGGGCACGCGTATCGGCATCGTGGTGCACGACCTTGCCGCGTGCCGGACACGTCTGGCCCGCATTCTGGATCAGGCCTTGTGTCCTTCCGCCAGTTTTGGCGGCTCCCCTGTACGGCCCTATACCTTGTCACTGGGGCGACCGCTTGCCGATTGGCCAGTCACGCACGATGCCCTGTTGCTGCTCGGCATTGCGCAAGCCGGGCTGGAGTTCCGGGACGTCAGCCGCATGTTGCGTTCGCCGTTCATGCGCGGCGCGGATGCGGAACGCGATGCGCGTGCACGGCTGGAGTTGCGCTTGCGCGAGGGTGCCGTGCGCATTCCGCTGGTGCGGCTGATCGGACAGGCGCGTGGCTACGGCAAGGCCCCGGCGCTGGTGACCGCGCTGGAAGCGGCCCAGACCTGGACGCGCGCACAAGCACGCAGGCAGTTGCCGTCAGTCTGGGCGCGCGGCTTTGCCGGCCTGTTGCACGAACTGGGTTGGCCGGGCGAGCGCACACCCGACAGCGACGAATACCAATGCGTGGAGAAATTCCGCGAGCTGTTCGGTGAGCTGGCACGGCTGGATACGGTGCTCGGTGCGGTATCGCAAGGCTATGCCCTGCGGGTGTTGTCACGGCTCGCCATGCAGCAGGTGTTCCAGCCGCGCAGCGGCGACGTGCCGGTGCAGGTCATGGGCATGCTGGAAAGCGCGGGCCTGCACTTCGATCATCTGTGGATCACCGGCCTGACAGATGACGTGTGGCCGGCCAGCCCGCGCCCCGATGCGCTGATTCCCGTCGCCTTGCAGCGGCACCTTGATCTGCCGCACGCCAGCGCGCACCGCGAACTTGAATTCGCGCGGCAATTGACCGGACGTCTGCTTGCCAGCGCCGCAGACGTGGTTGTGAGTACCGCGCGGCGCAACGCGGACGAGGCACTGCGTCCCAGCCCGCTCATCGGCATGTTGCCGCAGTGCGAGCCCGCGCAGTTGCCGCAACGCGAGGTGAGCGCATGCGTGAGTCTGCTGCACGCGGCGCGGCCGGCCCAGGAATTCCTGGAGGATGCGCAGGGTGCACCCTTGCCGACCGGGACGGTGCGGGGCGGCACCGGCATCCTGAAGGCGCAGGCCGCCTGTCCGTTCCAGGCCTTTGCGCGTCACCGGCTCGGCGCGCAGCCGTTGCCGGAGCCCGCGACCGGACCGGATGCCCTCGCGCGCGGCAAGCTGTTGCACGATGTGCTGCACCGCGTGTGGGCGGAACTCGGGGATCAGACAGCGCTTGCAAACCGCGATGCTGCGGCCCTTGAAGAACTGGTGACTCACCACGTGGATGCGGCGCTGGCCGTGGCGCAATCGCGTGCGCCAGGACTGTTTGCGCCCGCACTCCTGCAACTGGAAGGCGCACGCTTGAAGCGGCTGGTCGGCGACTGGCTGCAACTGGAACGCGCACGCGTGCCGTTCAGCGTCGTCAAGGTTGAAGCCGAACAGACGGCGCACATCGGCCCGCTCAGTTTCGAGATCCGCGCCGATCGCATGGACCGGCTGGCGGACGGGAGCTGCGTCATCATTGATTACAAGACCAGTGACGCGAAACCGGCAGCATGGAGCGGCGAGCGGCCGGACGAGCCGCAATTGCCGTGCTATGCGGTCACGGCAGAGGCCGATGTCGCGGCGGTGCTGTTCGGCATCCTGCGTCCCGGCATGCTCGAATTCCGCGGCCATGCGCGCGAAGCCGGCGTCGCGCCGGGCGTGGCGGCATTCGACAGCCTGAAACGGCGACCGGATGAGTGCGCGGACTGGGATGCACTGCTCGGACACTGGCGTACGTCCCTGGAGCAGCTTGCGCAGCAGTTCGCCGCCGGCGAGGCACAGGTGGATCCCAAGCACGGTGACGAGACCTGCAAGTTCTGTCATCTTGCGGCGGTGTGCCGGATTGATGAAAGCGGGCGTGCAGCGGCAGGTGAGGACGATGAATAAACCCGATGCCGCCGACGAACGCGCACGTGCACAGGCGCTCGATCCCTTGCGCAGTTTCATCGTGCAGGCGCCTGCCGGCTCCGGCAAGACCGCACTTCTGACTCAGCGCTATCTGCGCCTGCTGGCCTGCGTGGAGGCGCCGGAAGAAATCGTCGCCATCACTTTCACCCGCAAGGCGGCCGGCGAGATGCGCGAACGCATCGTGCGTGCGCTGGAAACGGCGGACAGCGATGTGCCACCGGAACAAGCGCACCTGCGCCGCAGTTGGGAACTGGCGCGTGCGGCGCGCGCACGCGATCTGGAACGCGAATGGCACCTGGCCGCGCATCCGGCGCGGTTGCGTATTCAGACCATAGATTCGCTGAACGCCGAATTCACTCGTCAGATGCCGGTACTGTCCGGCTTCGGCGCACAACCTGCCATCGCACAGCGTCCCCGCAGTCTGTACCGGGAAGCGGCGCGCCGCACGCTGGAGTGCCTGGAACAGGATGAATTGCCGCAGCGCGCAGCCATCGCCGCCTTGCTCGGACACCTCGACAATGATCTGCCGCGCACCACGGATCTCCTGGCGGAAATGCTGCCGCAACGCGATCAATGGCTGCGCCTGACCGGCGCGGGCGGCAGTGCCAGCCGACGTGAACGGTTGGTGCAGGCTTTCGAACGGGAGATCAGTCACCAGTTGCAACGGCTGACTGACGCGTTTCCCCGGCATCTGCGCGACGAAGTGGTCGCGCTGGCAGAGTATGCTGCGGGCCGGTTGCGGACCCAGGGCGCGGATTCCGCGCTGGATGCCTGCATCGGGTTGCAGGCGTTTCCCGTCGCCCGTCCGGATGCGTTGCCGGTGTGGCGCGGTCTCGCCGAACTGCTGCTGACGCAGGGCAACACCTGGCGCAAGCGCGTGG
>DASSRV010000249.1:0-2215 GCA_035701605.1 Gammaproteobacteria bacterium | reverse complement strand
ATCCAGGCGGTGTTGAAGCGCCCGCTTTCCGGCACGTAGCACAAGAGACGCTGACCGACTTGCAGCTTGCCGGAATGGAACAGCTCTTCCAGCATGATGTAGATGGAAGCCGCACCGGTATTGCCCTTGGTGTAAAGATTGGTGAACCAGCGTTCGTAGGGCACGTCGAAGCCCGCCTTCAGCATATGCTCGCGCACGCGCTCGCGGAAGTAGTGCGAGGAGTAATGCGGCAGGAACCAGTCCACGTCTTCCGCACGCAGCGCCTTGAGTTTGGCGATGTCGAGCAAGGGCCGCTCGACCGTGTAGTGCATGACGTGCTCGTTCAACTGCTTCACGTCCTGTTTGAGCGTGAACACCGAGCGCGTCGCCCATTCCTCGGGATCGTAGGCGGGCCAGCCCCGGAGCCGGCCGTCGTCGAGTTTTTCCGCGCCGCCGTACATGCAGGCGGGCTGTTCGTTGGCATAGGAGCGTTCCACGATCCAGTCCAGTCGCAGCGACAGCCCCGTGGACGCCGGCTGTGGCTCGATCAGCGCGGCACCGGCGCCGTCCGACAGCATCCAGCGGATGAAGTCCTTCTGGAACGCCATCGCGCCGTTGCTTTCGAGCGCGGCGATCTGGGCGTCGCTCTCGATCTGGAAGTTGCGCGCGTGCATCACCACCGAGGGCGTTTCCGAACCGGCGCTGACCGCGTGCGCGGATTCACCCGCGGCCACGCTCAGCATGGCGTATTTGAGCGCCAGCGTGCTGCTGATGCAGACGCCGGAGGTGAACACGTTCTCGCAGGGCGGGATGCCGAGTTCGCCGTGCACCATGTTGGTGTGGCTGGGCACCAGTTGATCCGCGAACGTCGTGCCGCAAGCCAGCAGGTCAATGTCGTTCAGCTTGAAATGGCCGTTGGCGAGGCCGCGCACGGCTTCGGCGGTGAGCTGCGCATTGGTGTGGGTGGCACGGCCGGTCGCGGGGTCGAGCACGTAATGCCGGCTCTTGATGCCGTTGGAACGCAGGATGATGCGGCGCGCGCGCGAGGGCTGGCCGTTCACCATGCCGAGCACGGCTTCCATGTCGTCGTTGCCGACCGGCGCGTTCGGCAGGAACGCGGAAAGATTGGTGATGTAAGCCCGTCCTGTCATGTGCAGTCAACTTCCGGAAGGTTCGCTGAAATAAGCGCGTTGCGCCGCGATGCGTTTGCGCAGCAGGGGTTTGGCCAGCGTCTTGACCAGCGCCGACAGCGGCAGCACGGTCACCAGCAGCGCAATCAGAAACACGATGTAGATCATCACGACCGGTTGGCGCGCGAGCGCACCGGTGGGGCCGAGCGCGCGCAGCAGTTTGCCCCAGGCCAGGAAACTGCGCCGTGCGGCTTTCTCGGTGGCAATGAGGTGGGTGTTCACGTGCACGGCGCCGAGACCGTGCAACAGATCCGTGTCGAGTGCCTGCCCGCCGCGCAGTCGGTCGAGCATGCGTTCGCCGAAACGGCGGCTGGCCGTGATCTGTTCCGGTTTGACGCCGGCGCGCGGCGTCAGGCCGCCGAGCAGCGGGCCGCGCTTGCCGGTCAGCATCCACAGGGGCGTGGCGAGGAAGCTGCCGACGCTGCCGGCTTCGTCCACCAGGGCCACGTTGCCGACGAGCTTCGCACCGCAGACGGCGAGCAGTTCCTTGACGCGCTCCTGCGCCATCAACCACATGTCGCGGCAGGCGATCACGGTGACGACCGGCGTGTCCTTCAGGATTTTTTGTACTGCGGCATCTTTCAGGAAGGCCGTGGTCGGCAGCGAAGGCGACAGGAACCAGACCTGATAGGCGAGGATCACGAGATCGAAGCGCGCATCGGGTGCGAGGTTCAACGGTTCGAGTGCCGGCGGGTCGAGATAGATGCAGTCCGGAAAGGTGTCGAAAAAACGCAGGATCGGCCAGGGAAAGGGGTAGGGCGTACGCGGCTTGAGCACCAGATCGCGCACCTCGATGTCATCGGCATCGGCGAGCGGGGCGGTCAGATGCCGAACCACCTCGGTCAACTGTCCGCTCGGTGAGGCATAGTGGACGATCAGGACGCGCTTGACCATAAGTGCTTGATTGGACTCACAATCCTTCCCCCGCAACGACCTGGAGACGGCCGCGTGGACATCACCAGTCTCCATCCCGTTATCATCGCACGAGGCTGCCGCAATTTCGACACGGTTTCGCGCTTTTACCGCAGTATCATGCCGGGATGACG
>DASSRV010000248.1:0-2251 GCA_035701605.1 Gammaproteobacteria bacterium | reverse complement strand
CGAGCCAGGATGTTGATGATGCCATGGCCTGTCACCGATCCGCCGAAGGTGAGCAACGGCCTCATGCCGGGGCAGCGGCGTGGCGGGCCGGGCCGCCAGCGCGACAGGCTCCACGAGGCCAGCATCACCGCTGCGCTGTAGGTGAGACGCTGCGCCACCAGCGCCCATAGCCCCGCGCCGGCCAGAGCAGCCACGACCGCCGTTGCCATGCCCAGCAGCTCCGATCCGACGTCGATTGAGGCTGTGGTGCGAAAACGCATCTGTCGGCGGAGCAGCGCCCAGTGTTGCGTAGTCGCACCGCTGATGATGAACGCCAGTGCCATCCAGCGGGTGACGTCGGTCAGTTCCGGCTGGCCGTAGAATTGAGCAAGATAAGGCGCACCTGCAAACAGTGCGCATGCAACGACCGCGCCGATCGCGGTATTGATCCAGAAGAGGACCGTGACCTGCTCATGCGTGATATCGGTCTTCTGGATGGTGGCGGCCGAGAGACCGAAATCCTTGATCTGGTCGAGGATCTCGGTCAGGGCCGCGATCATCGCCATCAAGCCGAAGACCTGCGGCGGCAGCAGCCGGCTGAGGGTCATGACGGTGCCGAACTGGATGGCGACCTTCACTCCCTGCGCACTGAAGGTGATCGCGCCACCACGCAGCGACCGTCCCACCAGGTCGGCCTGCAAATGGTCGACACGAAGGGGCTGGTCATCGTTGCGCTCGGCCACGCCCATTCCTCGATGTGCCGCTACGACAGAATCCTGGGCGCCGCCAATCGCAACCTTCGCCCAGACGGCGAAGCACGCGCTCGGCTGCCGTGATCAGGTTGTCGCCATCAGCCGCGGCGGCGGCGCGAAGCGATATCCGACACCTCTGGCACAGCCGATCGTGAAGGCAGCCAGCGGCGCCAAAATACTCCCGGCACCTTTCTTGTTTCTCAGGATGTAGTAGGCCGTTCGCAACAATTCGGTGAAGGCGATTCCGTCGAGGTGCAAAGCGAACTTGGTGAAGACTGCACCGTAGCCAAGTATGTAGGCACGTGCCAGCGACTGGTACTGTGCCAAAGGCAACCAGTTGTCGTGATAGACCAGCGGGTCGGGCGCGAAAACGAACTTCATCCGTCGGCGCAGCGCCCGGTAAACAAACTCGGTGTCCTCGCCGGACTTCATATGGGTTCCTGCGCCAAGCGACTCGATGAAGAGGCCGATGTGGCAAAACACATCCTTCCTGAACGCCATATTGTTGCCGGAGCCAAGCACTTGTTGCGGCACGACGGGGGTATCGACGGTTCGCCTTTCGCGGGCATCAATGAGGCAGGGGCAGAACATCCCGTCCCCCTGTTCCCCGTAGGCGATGACGCGTCCGAAAACGCCCATCACCGACGAATCGCGCTTGAACTCGGCCACGATCGACGAAAGCCAGTTGGGATCGCATATGCAGTCGTCGTCGACAAAGGCAACGATGTCCCCGCGCGCCGCCCGAATGGCGATGTTGCGTGCTCGGGAGAGGCCGACGGTAGTGGTTCGGATGTAGACCAAGCGCGAATCTCGGAACGACTCCGCCTTCACGCGGGATTCCTCGTCCGTACTCTGGTCGACAACGATCAATTCAAAGTCGCGATATGAATTCCTCAAAATGGACTCGATGGCCTTGGGCAGCTTGGTTTGGCGGTTTCTTGTGCAAAGCAAAACGGAAATGGACTGGGGCATGGCATCTACCGTGCGTGCAGCCGACGGTCTTTACCCGTCGAGCGGTTGCGGCCGAGATGAGGGCTGAGATGTGCACCGCGAGTCGGTGCATCGTTGAGGGGGTATGCCGAGAATGCCGCCGTTGAGGCGACACGAGCTGTCGTTGGAACGGAAGCGAGCGCCGCAAGGTGTCGCCGGAACGTTACTGTCATCGACGACAGGAACGCGCGGCCGCCCTTGAGGTTACATCGAGTTTATACAATTTTCCTTGAATATTGTACGCCAACAAGCTGCAGGGTAAGGGTAAATTGCCAGAACTCGCTGGGCTAAGCAGCCAGATCGAGAATTTCCCTGACTTGCACGGCCTCTGCAATCGGACGTGGATTGCGGGGCACCCACGGCGTGCCCATCGCCTGTTTGGCGATACGGTCGAACTGATCCGGTCCAACCCTTACTTCACCGAGACTCCGTGGCATGTCGAGCGCTCGGATGAAATCGTCAAGCACGGCACCCGCATCTTCGGCAGGATGACCCATGGCTGTAGCCACGAGCGCCTGCTTGCCGGCGTT
>DASSRV010000247.1:0-5399 GCA_035701605.1 Gammaproteobacteria bacterium | reverse complement strand
GGCTTCGTCGTGTTTCTGGAACAGCGCCACGGTGTTCTGGATGTCCTGCTGTGAGAGGCCGAATTCCCGCAGCAGGTCCTTGGCGAGCTTGAGCCCGGAATACAGGGTTTCGCGCACGATGATCCTGACACCCAGTTCCATCAGCAGGTGTGCGTGGCGGCGGTTGCGGGCGCGCGCCAGCACCACCAGCTCCGGGAAGTGCTTGCGCACGATTTCCGCGGTGCGCACCGAGGCTTCCACGTCGTCCACCGCCAGCACCAGGAAACGCGCCTCGCCGGCCCGCGCCGCGCGCAGCAATTCAAGGCGCGAGGCGTCGCCGTAATAAATCTTGTTGCCGAAGCGACGCAGGATTTCGACCTGATCGAGATTCGCTTCCAGCGCGGTGAACGGAATGCGCTTCATGCGCAACAGGCGTCCGACGATCTGGCCGAAGCGGCCGAAGCCCGCGATGATGACCGGGTTGCCGGGCTCGTCTATGCGGTCGTATTCCGGCGGCGCGTTCTCACGCTCGTAGGGCGTGATGATGCGTTCGTTGAACAGCACCAGGAACGGCGTCAGCGCCATGGACAGCGTGACCGCGATATTGAGCATATCCGCGAGGTTTTGATCGAGCAGCCGGTAGCCGGCCGCCGTGTTGAAGATCACGAACGCGAATTCGCCGCCCGCGGGCAGCACCCAGGTCAGGTTGCGCGGCGCGGCGCCCGGCAGCGCAAAGCCGCGGCCGAGGCCGTACAGCACCAGCATCTTTGCGATCAGGAGCCCGGCCACGATGCCGAGAATGGCCAGCGGTTCGCTGGCGAGCAGGCCGAGGTTGGCCGACATGCCCACGGCCATGAAGAACAGGCCGAGGAGCAGGCCCTTGAACGGCTCGATGTTGGCTTCGAGTTCGTGGCGGAACGAGGAATCCGCGAGCAGCACGCCGGCCAGGAACGCGCCGAGCCCCATGGACAGGCCGATGCTTTCCGCAATCAGGCTCGCGCCCAGCACGATCAGGAGCGTAATCGCGGTGAAGATTTCGGGATTGCCATTGCGCACGATGAGGCGGAACAGCGGGCGCAACAGCAAACGTCCGCCGAAGATGAAGGCCGCCACCGCGACGACGATGATGACGGCGGTTCGGGCCAGATCGGCGGCTTGGCCGCTGCTCTCGCCATAGACCACGCGCAAGACCGCCAGCACCGGAATGGCGGCAATGTCCTGGAACAGCAGGATGCCGAACGCGGCACGGCCGTGGTGATCCGGCAGTTGCTTCTTTTCCGCGAGCATTTGCAGGATGAACGCGGTGGAGGACAGCGACAGGCCGAAGCCCGCCACCAGCGCCACCACCCAGCCGAGGCCGAGTGCGCGTCCGGCCAAGGCCAGCAGCAACGTGCTCAAGGCCACTTGCAGCGTGCCCATGCCGAACACCAGCCGGCGCATGACCCACAGACGAGAAGGCTGCAATTCCAGTCCGATCACGAACAGGAGCAGCACCACGCCGATCTCGGAGAATTGCAGGATGTGGTCCACACCCGTGACGAGCTTCAGGTCCCACGGCCCGATCACGATGCCGGCGATGAGATAACCCAGCACCGAGCCGAAGCCGGACTTGCGCGACAGCGGCACCGCGATGCAGGCGGCGATCAGGAACACGAGTACTTGCGGCAGGTAATCCATGGCGTGCCTCGGATCGGCGTGGCCGGGAACCGGATTTTGCCTAGCTTACGCAATCGTTGCGGGAAATGTTGGGCATGGGCTCAGATATGCTCTCTCGTCATACCGTACGCGATTACTACCTCGTCATCCCGTGCGCGACCACCTGGGATGGTGGAAGTGCAGGTTTTACTGGAGCAAAAACCTGCCGACCGTCCCTCTTGTCATTCCGTGCGTTTCCGGGACTTCCACCATCCCTGGCGGGCGTGCAGGAATAACGAGCGTAGCGGCGAAATCGCACATCTTGACCGCGCCGGAGCAACACCGGTGCGGGGAGATGGAGAACTCTTCAGGGTGTCCTTTTGGCGGGTGAACGCTTGTAATGCAGCGGCATGTACGCGAGCGACAGTTTTGAAGGCACGCCCAGCGCGTTCACGTCGAACGTGGCGTAATCGTCGCCATAGAATGCGTAGCGCCAGGTCACATGGAAAGTGTTGTCGTGCCAGGGCATGAGATCGCCGATGAAGCGGGGATTGCCGAGCCGGAGCACCAGGCGGCCCTTTTCGAGACTGACCTCGGCGGTGCCGTCAAGATCGTCATGATAGGCGCCCGCATAGTCGGCCAGCCGTAACGATGGCTTGTAATCGGGTACTCGGGTGGCGGCGAGCTTGCGATCCATGGTGTTGGACGCGCTGTTTTTCTCTGCCTGCGCGAGCAGCGCAGGCTCAAGGTCGTGTTGCGGCAGGTCCAGCATGGCTTGCAGCACATGCGCGACGATTGCGAAGCGCGCGTTGACCTGATTCATGTTCGTCATCACCGCGATGCCGAGTCGCGCATCGGGCGCCAATACGACTGCCGAGGCCATGCCGTCAATGTCGCCGGCATGCCATGCCAGCGTGTGACCGTGATCGTCCTGCACGAACAGCCCGAGTCCGTAGGTGTAGAACGTGCCGCCGGGCATCCATGCACGGATTTCATCCTCGATGTCGGATGTAATCAGCATCTGCGGCGATTCCATGGCGTGGACGACTTCGGCATCGAGCACGGTCTTGCCGTCGTACTGGCCGTCCGCCAGCAACATTTCCAGCCAGTGGCTCATGTCGTTGGCACTGGACCAGATGCCCCCCACTGCGGCGAATACGTCCATGTTGTGCGGCCAGTAACGCTGAATCACGGCGGGTTTGCCGGCCACCATGCCGTGCGGTGCCGCGACATCGGTTGCGGCCGCGACGCCGGCTTCAGTGCTGACTGTGCGCGCCATGCCCAGCGGCTTGAACAGGTGCGCGGCGACATACTCGTTCCAGCTTTTGCCCGTCATCGCCGGGATGAAGCGGCCGGCCGCGAGGTATTGCACGTTGTTGTAGCAGAACGTGGTGCGGAACGCGTGCTGTGGGCCCTGGAAACGGACGCGCTGGAGGATGTCGTCGGCGTTGCTGGTGTACCAGGCGAAAGTCGGGTCGCAATAGCCGCTGCGGTGGGTCAGGAGGTCGCGCAGGCTGAGGTTCTGCGTGACGTACGGGCTTTGCAGCCTGAAATCCTTCAGCACATCCGTGACGGGCGTGTCCCACTTCAGCTTGCCTGCCGTCACCAGGGTGCCCAGGGCCGCGGCAGTGAATGACTTGGTGTTGGAACCGATGTTGAAGAGGGTATCGGCATCAACCTTGCCGGCCCGGCCGAGCTCGCGGACGCCGTAGCCGCGTGCCAGCACTACCTTGCCGTCCCTGACGATGGCGATGGCGAGGCCGGGCACGTGCCAATCGTGCATCACCTGCTGCACGTAGGCATCCAGGTCCCGCACGGACGCCGACGGCTGCGGCGCGGCGGTTGCCAGCGGTGCGATCAGGAGCAGTAGCAGTATCCAGAGCGACCGGCGTTCGCGCATTTCCGTCTCCGTCACGTCAATGAATCGGCCGCATTGTGACGCGGGCGGCGCGCGTTTCGCAAGCTGCAGGCGCCGGCTCAGCCTGCCGTCTGGGTACCGGTCGTGAACGTGTTGTTGACGCGGTTGCTGTCAGGCAGTTTGCCGTCCGGATCAATCTGCGCCGAGCGTACCGGTTTGTCGCCGGTCACCGGCACGGCGAAGTCGTTATGCTGCATCCAGGTGGCAACCGGCACGCGAACGTCACGCGTGCTGCCATCGGTGTAAGTCACCCGCAGCGTGGCCGGCATGGCCAGCCGATCGAGGTTGGCGACGGTCACCAGTGCGCCCTTGTGGTAATCGCCGTCCACATATTTCACGCCGGTCACGGCCAGATCCAGTTGCCAGTTGTGCCGGAACCAGCCGTTCCAGAACCAGGACAGGTCCTCGCCGCCCGCGCTGTCCATGGCGCGGAAGAAGTCCGAGGGTGAGGGATGCTTGAAGGCCCAGGCGCGCGCGTATTGACGGAACGCGGTGTCGAAACGCTCCGGGCCGAGTATCTCGTCGCGCAACAGCATCAGGCCGTATGCGGTTTTGAAATACGTGACCGGATGCCGGTAGGGCTCCGGAATCAGGTCGGCGCGGGTCAGGATCGGCGGCGCGTCCGGATCGGCCAGCGTCTTGAGGATGTCTTTCGCGGGATCGCCGGTCTTGGGCGCGTATTCGCCGTCCTGTTTTGGCGCGAATTCACCGTGGTTGTACTCGGTGTGGACCAGCGCATCCACGAAGGTATTCATGCCTTCGTCCATCCAGGCATTGCGGCGTTCGTCGCTGCCGACGATCATCGGAAACCAGGTGTGGCCGACTTCGTGCACGGTCAGTCCGAACAGGCCCTTGCGCTTGGCCTTGTACCAGTCGAACACGATGCCGGGGTATTCCATGCCGCCCGCGATGCCGGCTTCGGCAATCGCGTTCGGCCAGGGGTAGGTGACGCCGGTGTATTTCGAGAAGAACTCGATGGTGTGCTTCACGTATTCGGTGGAGCGGTTCCATTCGCCCTCCGTGAGGCTTTCCACCGGGTACGCGGACATGGCAAGTGCGTGCTTGCCGTCCGGCAGGTTGATGCGCGCCGCATCCCAGACATAGGCGGCCGAGGCGCCGAAGGCCACGTCGCGGGTGTTGTGCATCCGGAAATGCCAGGTCAGCGTGCCGCCCTGTTTGGGGCGGCTGGCGGGATCGGTGACTTCTTCCGGCGTGCGGATCATCACGGTCTTGTCCGAGCGGCGCGCTGCGTCGAGGCGGCGGATCTCGGTGCGGGTCAGGACCTCGCGCGGATTGACCAGTTCGCCGGAGCCCACCACGATCATGTTCGCGGGCACGGTCACGCTGTAATCAATGTCGCCGTATTCGAGGTAGAACTCCTGATTGAGGAACGGCGCGGTGTCCCAGCCGCGCAGGTCGTCGTACACGCACAGGCGCGGGAACCACTGCGCGATCTCGAAGATGTCGCCGTTCTTGGTGTGGAACCAGTCGGTGCGGCCGCCGAACTGGTCCGGCACGTGGTAACGATAAGTGATACGCAGCACGCCTTGCGCGCCGTGACCGGGCAGCGCGTGCGGCAGGTCAATGCGCATGCGGGTGTCGGACTCGATGTAATGCGCGGCGCGGAATCCGGATTTGCCGCGCACCTCGACCGAGACGATTTCATAACCCCGGGTATGTTCCGCGGTCGCCGGCGCGGCGCCGCCGCTGAAATTGGCGCGCGCATCCGCGCGATAGCGATTCTGGTCGAGTTGCAGCCACAGCATGTGCAGGGTGTCGGGGCTGTGATTGGTGTAGGTGACGGTCTCGGTGGCGCTCAGGGTCTTGGCGGCGGCGTCGAGCGTCGCGTGGATCACGTAATCCGCGC
>DASSRV010000246.1:0-3276 GCA_035701605.1 Gammaproteobacteria bacterium | reverse complement strand
CTGTTCGCAGTTGTACTTCGTCGGCCATTCGCTCGGCGCCATCGTCGGCACCACCTTCCTGGGCGTGGACGGCAGCAAGATCGTGGCCGCGACACTGGCCAATCCGGGCGGCAACATCACGCAACTGCTGCTCAACTCACCGAGCTTTGCACCGACCATCAACGCCGGTCTGGAATCCCAGGGCGTCGTGGCCGGTACCCAGTTCTACGACGATTTCTTCCGCAACGCCCAGGCCGTCATCGGCGACGGCGATCCGGCCAATTACGCGGTCGCTGCCACCGCCAACACGCCGATCCACATGATCGAGGTGGTGGGCGGATTTGATCCCTACAACGTGGCGGACACGGTGGTGCCGAACAGCAGCACCGATTTGCTGGCGTCGTTGATGGGATTGACCGCCATCAATACCGCCGGGGCGAACCCTGTCGCGGTGAACGCCGGGGTACTGGTGCAGTTCACTGCGGGGGATCACGGCTCGCTGCTCGATCCGACACCACCCGATGGCCTACCGACAAACGAAGCTGCAATCTATGGTGCGGTCACCACCGAAATGCAGAGCGAGATGGTGAGCCTGCCGGCCACTGCCGGCACCGCGGTGGTGATTACCGACACCACCTATATCAAGCAATAGTTTCGTGTCTGCATACCCATCCCGGGGCGGCTCAAGCCGCCCCGCTTTTTTGCACAGCCCGGCCGACATGTCAGAATACTGTTTGTCCTTATTTCCATTGACGGCATGACGGATTCCACGCCTTCCCTGTTCACCCGTCTGCGGCGTGCCGCCTTGCGGATTGCCCCGGTCGCGCGCGTGGACGAGGCTGCGCTGGAAGAACTGGAAGCCACCCTGCTGATGGCGGACGTGGGCGTGGAGGCGACCCGTGAACTGCTCACGCGCCTGCGCGGCCGCATCCGGGCCGGCGGGCTGCGCGATTCGGCGCAATTGCGCGACGCCTTGCGCGAGGACATCCGCGCGCTGCTGCAACCGGTCAACGTGCCGCTGAGTACGCATGGGGATGCCAGCCCGTTCGTGATCCTGATGGTGGGCGTGAACGGCGCGGGCAAGACCACCACCATCGGCAAACTCGCGCGCCGGCTCACGCAGCAGCACAGAAAAGTGCTGCTCGCGGCAGGCGACACGTTCCGCGCCGCGGCCGTGGAACAACTGCAAGCCTGGGGCGCGCAACTCGGCGTGCCGGTCATCGCGCAGACGTCGGGTGCGGATCCCGCGGCAGTGGCTCACGACGCGCACATCGCCGCGCGCAGCCGCGGCTGCGACGTGCTGATCGTGGACACGGCCGGTCGCCTGCACACCCAGAGCGGACTGATGGACGAGCTGCGCAAGATCCGCCGCGTGCTGGCGCGGCTGGACGACAACGCGCCGCATGAATGCCTTCTGGTGGTGGACGGCGGCATGGGCCAGAACGCCCTGAAACAGATCGAGCAGTTCAATGCCGTGCTGGGCGTCACGGGCCTCATCATCACCAAACTGGACGGCACCGCCAGGGGCGGCATCGTGATCGCGGCGGCGAAGCGTTTCGGCATTCCGTTGCGCTTCATCGGCGTCGGCGAACAGGCCGACGACTTGCAGGTGTTCGACGCCGCGGCGTATGCCGCCGCGCTGCTCGGCGACGAGGCCGCGACATGATCCGGTTCTCCGAAGTCGGCAAGCGTTATGAAGGCGGCAACGAGGCGCTTGCCGGCGTGAGCTTTGAAATCGGGCGCGGCGAAATGGCGTTCCTGACCGGCCCGTCCGGTGCCGGCAAGAGTACGCTGCTGAAACTCATCGCGTTGATTGAGCGTCCCAGTCGCGGTCAGGTGATCGTGAACGGCCAGAACCTGGCCGGCGTGCGGCGTGCGCGCCTGCCGTTCTATCGCCGCCAGGTGGGGGTGATTTTCCAGGACCACAAACTGCTGCACGACCGCAGCGTGGCCGACAACGTGGCGCTGCCGCTGGTGATTGCGGGTGTGCCGCCTGCCGACATCGGCAGGCGCGTGGGCACGGCGCTGGACCTGGTGGGGTTGCTGCACAAGGAGCGTGCACGTCCGGTCACGCTTTCGACCGGCGAGCAACAGCGCGTCGGCATTGCGCGCGCAGTGGTGAACCGCCCGCCAATCCTGATTGCGGACGAACCCACCGGCAACCTCGACCCGGAGCTTTCCTTCGAGGTCATGCAACTGTTCCGCCGCCTCAACCAGGTCGGCGTGACGGTGCTGGTGGCGAGCCACGACCATGCGCTGATTCGCCGTTTCGGCCAGCGTGTCCTGAGCCTGCGTGGCGGCCGCATGGTGGATCCGGAACTGCACGGGGATACCGATGTCGCGCCCGCCTGATTCCGCGCGCGGCGCGCACGCCGGCCGCCCCACGCTGCGCCAACGGCTTGCCGCCTGGCGGCTGCATCATCGCCAGATGCTGGCGGCCGGTTTTGCGCGCCTGTATCAACGCCCGGTCGCCACCGGCATGACCGTGCTGGTGATCGCGATCGCGCTGGCCCTGCCGGCAAGCCTCCTGGTGCTGGTGCGGAACGTGCAGCAACTGAGCGGCTCCTGGCAGGGTGCGGCGCGCATCTCATTGTTCCTGAAACAGGACCTCACGGATGCCGCCGTGCAGAAAGCGGCGCAGGCCGCGCGCCGGACCGACGGCGTGACTGACGTGCGCGTCATCAGTGCCGAGCAGGCACTGGAAGAATTCAAACAGCGTTCCGGATTCGGCGATACCGTTGCACTCCTGGGCGACAACCCGCTGCCCGCGGTGCTGGTGGTGCGGCCGGATGCGGCGCACAGCGCACCGGATACGGCGGCCGCGCTGGGCCGGACGCTCGCCGCGCTCACGGACGTGGACCGGGTTGAACTCGATGCCCAATGGTTGCGCCGTCTGCAAGCGATCCTCGGCATCCTGAACCGTGCCGTGCTCATCATCGGCGGCTTGCTGGGGCTGGCCGTGATCCTGATCGTCGGCAACACCATCCGGCTCGACATCGAGGGACGCCGCATCGAGATCGAGGTCAGCAAACTGATCGGCGCCACCGACCGCTTCATCCGCCGGCCCTTCCTCTACTACGGCGCCGGCTACGGCTTCACGGGCGGGGTACTGGCCTGGCTCCTGGTAACCCTGTCCCTGGCGCTGCTGGGCGGCCCGGTGGCGCGGCTGGCGGGCCTGTACGGCAGCCGCTTCCACCTGAGCGGACTCGGCCCGGATGGCAGCCTGGCGCTGCTGGCGGGCGGTGCCCTGCTGGGCTGGCTGGGGGCCTGGCTGGCGGTGGCGCGCCACCTGCGGGA
>DASSRV010000245.1:0-2889 GCA_035701605.1 Gammaproteobacteria bacterium | reverse complement strand
GGATGCGCCGGCAGCGCCAGCATGTCGGGTATCAGTTCATCGGCTTTCAATCCGGCATCGGCAAGCTGTTGCAGCCATTGTTCCAGACGCGCACGCTGCAACACGGCGACGCTGCAACCGTCCGCATCACGCGGTCCGATTGCAAAATGCAGACTCTCGATGTCCTCCGCCAGCAAATCCTCGAGCGCAAACGGCACGGCTTGCAGGAGTTTTTGCGGATTGCGGGTCGGCACGCTGGTGCGCAGCAAACTGATGTGTACGCCCGGCACCAGCACCCGCAGCCGTCGCCCGCGTGCTGCGGCGGCGGCATCGGTGAGCCCGCCCTGCTGCACCCGGCCGATGCGATTGCCGAGCGTATCCACCGGCAGCCAGCCGACGGCTTGATCCGCCGCCGGCAGATGAAGGAACAGGGTTTCAGCCATGCAAGCAAGCCGTCAAAGTGTGCCAAACGTGCGCCGGATGGCGAACGTCCCCCCGGACGCATTTCTGTAGAGCAGACTGTACAGGGTGAGGTGCGCGCTGCCAATCTGTACCGTAGCCGTAAGGCGGAAGTAGCTGGACGTGATGCCGGCGTTGTCGGGGACGCGCTGCCCACCGGTCAATTGCGCCCACACGCTATTCAGCGCGGCGGCGTCCTCGATGGGGTGCGTCGCCAGATTCTGTGCCAGTGCGGTAGCGGTACCCAGATCGAGGTTCGGGGCAAGCGACATCAATACCAGCGGCGGTGCAGTGTTGACATTGACCGTGATGGTGGAACTCGCCCCACCTGCCGCGGGTTGCGGCAGGCTTGCCACCGGCAAAGCGCAGACATAGGGCTCCAGTTTGCGATAGACCTCCGGGGTCACACCGGCCACCAGCAGCAGTTCGGTGATGCTGGTCATGGGGCGTTCCGCCGTGTGATAGGGCGGTTGCAGGCGCGTGTAGGTCTCATCCTTGGCGCCGCCGGGGTAGTGCGGTTGGTCGCCGGGATTGACCCAGTCGAGCACCGCGTTGGCAATACCCGGTTCCAGATCGAGCGCGGTCAAGAGGCGCTGGAACTGCGTGAACGCGACACTCTGTGCAGTCGGGGTGGCCTGCGCGTTGACCAGGTTGTTGACATTGAACAGGCCCTGCAAATCCTGCAACTGGCCGCGCACCGAACCGCCTTCCACCGGCAGCGGCGGCAGCTGCATGGCCCAGTCCTGTGTCAGGTTGACGCTGGTGCCGGCAGCGGCGCCGGGCTGTTGCGGAGTCTGCGCAGTGTGTGCCGCCGCTTCAAAATCACGACGCAGAATCTGTTGCGCCCAGGCTTCCGCGCCCAGTGCGTACTCCCTGGCCTGATCGCCCTGCAACAGGTTGGCGGTGCGGCGCACATCGAGACCGGTGTCCCAGATCATGGCCGCAGCCAGCGTGGCGGCGAGCGTCAGGATCACGAGCGCGATGAGCAGCGCCACGCCGCGCTGATTGCGCGCGCCGGATTCAACTGCCATCGGCATTGCGATGCACCTCGATCATGCGGGTCAACTCGCCCAGATCCTTCAGGTTCAACTTGATTTCAACCGCGCGCGGCAAGCGCGTCAGGTACTGATTCGGGTTGCTGTTCAACGGCGGCCATTGTTCCTGCCACTGGCCGTTGCCGTCCATGTAGCGAAACGACAATGTCGTGACGCCGGTCAGCAGTTCCTGCTTCAGCGGCGGGTTCTGGCTGGCGCGATCCAGTTCGGTCCACGAAAGTCGCAGCAGGGTGCCGTTGTCGAGCTGATAGGCGACACGCTGCTGGGTGCTGCGCACCTCGGCGAGCGGATTGCTCCAGCCGCCACGCGTGAATTCCACCTGCGGCAGATTCTGGGGCGCACCGCTGAAGGCCGACAGGGGTGTGCCTTGCAGCGCGCCGCGAATGCTGCGCGGTACGAGCTGGCTGAAATCCCGCGCCATGATGCTGACGGCCAGTTGCACGCTGCGCAACTGCTGCATGGCGGCAGTGGTCTGTTCGCGTTGCCTGACGACGCCGTCGAGCCCGCCGTAGGCAAGCGCGGCGATGACCGCGAAAATGGCGATCGCCACCAGAAGCTCGATGAGCGTGAACCCGCGGGAACTTCGCCGGCGCATGACTACCCACCTTTGGGTCGGTGTGGCGGGATCGGCAGGCCGCCGTTACCGGGCAGCAGAACGGCCGGCATGGGACGACCGAGGAAACCGGTCAGGCTGCTCACCGGTTGATCCGGCCGATCCCCCGCGCTGACATCAATATCCACCCGCAGCAGGTCCGGATCCGAGGTGGTAATGACGTTCACCTGCCAGTGCCACTTGCGCCCGGCCATGTCCGCATCGCCGTCTTGTTTCCCGAGCGCGGGCCAGGTGGGTGCGACGCGCAACGCGGTCATCTCGTTCATGGCGACCCAGTGCGCCCAGGTTTCATCGCGCAATTCTGCGGCACTGCGCGTACCGGTCCCGGCGGTGCCGATGACGGCCAGCATGGCGATTGCCAGTACGGCAAGCGCAATCAGCACTTCAATCAGGGTGAAGCCGCGGCAGGGTCCGGTTTCAGTGCGCATCGGTGGAGTCCGGTGTGCGCAGGCTGATGCCTTTGCTGAGGCTGCCGCTGACGGTGTAGCGTGCAGCGGTATCCACCGTGTCGGTGACCACGATCTCGAACGGCGTGATTTCGCCGCTGGCAAGCAGTGCGATTTGCGGCTTGGCAAGTTCGTTCTCGTCGTTGCCGTTGTCCGGGTCATCGCCGACGGCATCCGCGGCCTTGGCGAGTGTGATCGGGTCGCCTTCGAGGTGCAGTTCCAGGCTCACATCGTCACCGAGGCTGCGCGCATGAAATGTGGTGTCATCGGTGATCGGTTGCCAGCGCACGCCATCGTAAAGATAAAAGCGGTAACCGTGCGGGCTGACGAGCAGGCC
>DASSRV010000244.1:0-10503 GCA_035701605.1 Gammaproteobacteria bacterium | reverse complement strand
CGGCACCGATGCCGGCCCCTCCCCTTACGGCTACCTGAGCAGCGCGCTCGGCAGTTGCACCGCGATCACGCTGCGCATGTACGCGGACCGCAAGCAATGGCCGCTGGAAAGCGTGGCGGTAAAAGTGCGGCACAGCAAGATTCACGCCGCGGACTGCACGGACTGTGCAACCAAAACCGGCCGGATTGACCATTTCGACCGCGAGCTGGAGCTGGTGGGCACACTGGACGCGGAACAGCGCCAACGACTGCTGGAAATCGCCGACAAATGCCCGGTGCACCAGACCCTGCATTCGGAAGTGAAGATTGACACGCGGCTGAAGCCGCAATGAAGTTTATTTCTTTTCCGCGTGCTTGCGGCTGTCGCGCTCGATGACGTGATTGATGCGCCATTGCTGCGCGATGGTCAGGATTGAATTGGCCACGTAATACAGCGCCAAACCGGACGGCAGAATCACGTAGAACACCGCGATACCGACCGGCATGAACATCATGATCTTGCGCTGCATCGGATCGGTGGTGGGTTGGGGGCTGATGCGCTGCTGGATGAACATCACGATGCCGTACACCACCGGCAGGATGTAGTAGGGATCCGGCGCGGACAGATCGTGGATCCAGCCGATCCAGGGTGACTGCCGCAGCTCCACGCTGTACACGAGGACGTAGTACAGCGCGAAGAAGATCGGCATTTGCACCAGCATGGGCAGACAGCCGCCCATGGGATTGATCTTCTCCTTCTTGTAGAACTCCATCATGGCCTGGCTCTGCTTGGCGCGGTCGTCCTTGTAACGCTCCTGCAGGGCCTTGAGCCGCGGCTGCACCAGTTTCATGCGCGCCATGGAGCGACCGCTGATTTCGTTGAGCTTGTAGGTCAGCAGCTTGAGCAGCAGTGTCAGCACCAGAATGGACCAGCCCCAATTGCCGATGAAGCGGTGGATCTGCTCCAGCACCCAGAAAATCGGTTCGGCGATGATGGTGAGCTTGCCGTAGTCCACGGTGAGCTCGAGACCGGGGGCGACCGCGGCGAGCCGGGTTTGCAGTTTCGGACCCAGGAACAGGGTGTCGCTGAAACTCGCCGAGGCGCCCGCGGCAACCTGCTGCGGCGCGCTGACGACGCCGGCGAGGTAATCCGCATCGCCCAGGGACTTGCTGTAATAGTAGTTGCCCGCGCCGTTTGTCTGCCCGCTGCTGCCGGGAATCGCGGCGGCCAGAAAATAGTGGCTGACCACCGCGATCCAGCCGTCCGCGGCCTTGGCGGAGAGCGGTGTTTCCGTCAGCTCGCTGTATTCGTACTGCTTGTAGCCGTCGCTGCCGTGCAGGGCGACGCGCTGATAATCGTAGCGGTGCACGCTGAACAGGCTGTGACTGGCGGGCGTGTAGTGATTGCGGAACTGCGCAAAGGTGGCGCCCTGCCAGGCCTCGCGGCCGTGATTGTGCAGCGTGTACTCGAGCGCCACCTGGTAACTGTCGCGGGTGAAGCGGTACACCTTGTCCACTTCCAGGCCCTGCGGCCCGCGCCAGACCAGCTTCACGCTCAGGCTGTCCTGGCCCGGCGCCAGGCGGTAGTCCGTGGCGGCGGCCTCATAGCGCGCATCCGCTCCCGGCCCTGCCGGACCGGCGCGGGTTTGCAGGCCGGATTGCAGCATCAACAGCTTGTCCGCCGCGCTGTTCAGTACCCGCACGTGCTGCTGGGGTTGTTGCAGTTCGGTCGGGTAAGCCAATAACTGGACATCGCGCAGATTGCCGCCGGTCGTGTCTATGCTGAGGGCGAGCACGTCGGTACGCACCTGGAGCAGGGCGCCATGCGCGGCCGGTGTCGGGCCGGGGGCCGCCGCGGTGACGGCAGGTTTCGCAGCAGGC
Source organism: Gammaproteobacteria bacterium (assembly GCA_035701605.1). Lineage (GTDB taxonomy): Bacteria > Pseudomonadota > Gammaproteobacteria > Natronospirales > REEB76 > DASSKW01. The sequence goes on along the minus strand of DASSRV010000244.1, from coordinate 8,644 downwards.
TGCATGGCAGTATCGGGAGGGAGCGGTGGGGTTTCGGCCTGCACCGCCGGTTGCCGTGTTTGCGCCGCCGGCGCCGGGGTCGCAGGGGCGGGCGGAGGACCGTAATCCCGCATCCAGGCCTGATAAAGCAGAAATGCGACAAACAAGCCGGCAGCAAGCAAGAACAGGCGGCGATTATCCATGATCGTGTCTCGCGCCGGGGACGGGGTCCACGCCACCGGGGTGCAGGGGGTGACAGCGCAGGAGACGCTTGAGACTCAACCAGCCGCCGCGCAGGGCCCCGTGCTGCGCGATGGCTTCGATGGCATACGCCGAGCAACTGGGATAGAAGCGGCAGCGCGGCCCGAGCAGGGGGCTGATGACGAGCTGGTACGCGCGAATCAGGGCTATCAGGAGGCTGCGCAAGGTTCGATCCATTCCTGCCAGTGGCGTGCCAGGCTCTGCCGCAACGCCGGGTTGTCGGCCAGGCCCGCGGCCGGTTTTGCCTGCACCACGAGATCCAGTGGTGGCAGGCCGGAGCGGGTCAGGCGGAAGCTCTCGCGAATCACCCGCTTGATGCGGTTGCGGTTCGCTGCCGCCGGGACCGCTTTTTTTGCCACCGCCATGCCCAGCCGCGCCGGCGCGCCAGTCGCTACGGCATACACGGTGAAATAGGCGTCCGAGTGACGCCGCCCCTGGCGGAAACTGCGGCGGAATTCGGCCGGCGTGTGCAGCCGGACCGCGGCTGGAAACCCGGTACTGGATTTGCTTAGGGGCAGAGGCTCGCCCGGCCCTTGGCACGACGGGCGTTCAGCACCTGCCGTCCGTTCTTGGTGGCCATGCGGGCACGGAAACCGTGCGTGCGTTTGCGGTGCAGATTGCTCGGTTGATAGGTTCTCTTCATGACGGCGTCCGGCGAAGTTCACGCGCCCGGCGCCGCTTCGGGCGGCCGGACAAAGGCGGGTATTAGACGTGCGCGGCCGCGTGATGTCAAGGGATTTGCTCCCGGTGAGCACCTTGCGTGGCTGTGGATAAGTCCCGGCGGGCGGTATAGACTGCCGGGACTTGTCTGACGTCACGGCCGCCGACGCCTCGAGCAGGTTTCGGCAGGCTCTCCCTGTCACCGTATCGCGGGGGTTCTTGAGGAAATGGCATCGCTATGGACGCGGTGTGTGGACCGTTTGGAGCACGAGCTTTCCGAGCAGGATCTCAACACCTGGATCCGGCCACTGCACGCACTCGAGGACGACCAGTCCCTGCGGCTGCTGGCCCCGAACCGCTATGTCATGGACTGGGTGCGTGATCGCTTCCTGCCGCGTATCGCCAGTCTGGCCCGGGATCTGGCCCAGGATCGCGAGCGACGGGTCATGCTGGAAGTGGGGGGTCGGGTCGAGGACACCCCCCCGGCAACCGCGGCCCCGGTAGCCGGCAGTGGCCTGCCGACGCCCGGCAGCGGCCTCAACCCGCTCTACAGTTTCAGCGGCTTCGTTGAGGGCAAATCCAACCAGTTCGCCGCCGCGGCCTGCCAGCAGGTCGCCCAGAACCCCGGCCGGGCCTACAACCCCCTGTTCATCTATGGTGGTGTGGGGCTGGGCAAGACCCATCTCATGCACGCCGTCGGGCACGTGATTCTGGAACGCAACCCGCGCGCCCGGGTCGCCTACGTACACTCCGAGCGCTTCGTCACCGACATGGTGCGCGCCCTGCAACACAACACCATTAATGAGTTCAAGCGGCAGTACCGTTCGGTGGACGCCCTGCTGATTGACGACATCCAGTTTTTCGTGGGCAAGGAACGCTCACAGGAGGAATTCTTCCATACTTTCAATGCCTTGCTGGAGAGCCAGCAGCAGGTCATCATCACCTGCGACCGGTATCCGAAGGAAATCGAGGGTCTCGAGGAGCGCCTGAAATCCCGCTTCGGCTGGGGCCTGACCGTGCCCATCGAATCGCCGGAACTGGAAACCCGCGTCGCCATCCTCATGAAGAAGGCGGCCCTCGAAGGGGTGACGTTGCCCAACGATGTGGCGTTCCTGATTGCCCAGAAAATCAGCTCCAACATCCGTGAGCTGGAAGGCGCCCTGCGCCGGGTGCTGGCCAACGCGCAGTTCACCGGCCAGCCCATCGTGCAGGAGCGGGTCAAGGAATGGCTGCGCGACATCCTGGCCCGTCAGGAACGGCAGATCACCCTGGAAAACATCCAGAAAACCGTTGCCGATTACTACAGGGTGCGCGCCGGGGACCTGCTGTCCAAGAAACGCAGCCGTTCCATTGCGCGGCCGCGCCAGATCGCCATGTGCCTGGCCAAGGAATTGACCAGCCACAGCCTGCCGGAAATCGGCGATGCCTTTGGGGGTCGCGACCACACCACAGTGCTGCATGCCTGCCGCAAGGTGCGCGAGCTGCGGCTGGACGACCTCCGGCTGGAAGAAGATTACCAGACCCTGATACGAACCTTAACCGCGTGACAGTTTGTGGATAAGCTATGGACGGCGGAGAGTCGCAAAACCATCCACAGGAAACCGACAGACTGCCCGTGCAAACCCCCGACCCGAATCTACAGGAATAGGGGCAAGCGAAGACCTTGAATGAAAAGGCAAAACCCGGGTTCTGCACAGGCAAGGCCTTTACCAATCGCTAAATAAACATTCTTGGAAGAATCCAAGACAAGATAAAGAATCGAGGAACCGCTGCAATGAAGTTCGAAATCCTGCGAGATACGCTGTTGACCCCGGTCCAGTCTGTCATTGGTGTGGTGGAGCGACGCCAGACCATGCCGGTGCTGGCAAACCTTCTGATTTCGGTTACGGCGGAAAAACTCAGCATCACCGCCACCGACATGGAGGTCGAGCTGGTTGCGGAAACCGCAGTGCAGGGTGCCGATTCGGGTGAAGTGACTGTTCCGGCTCGCAAACTCCTCGATATCTGCCGGGCGTTGCCCGAGGGCGCCAGCGTGTCTGTTGCCTTGGACAAGGGCCGCCTGGTGCTGCGTTCGGGCCGCAGCCGTTTCACGCTTGCAACCCTGCCGGCGGCGGATTTTCCGGCCGTGGAGGACATCCGGGTACAGCGCAGCTTCAACTTGCCGCAGAAGGCCCTGCGTGAACTCATCAACCGCACCGCATTTTCCATGGCCCAGCAGGATGTGCGCTACTACCTCAACGGCCTGTTGCTCGAAACCGGTGAAAAGCGCCTGCGTGCGGTGGCCACGGACGGGCACCGGTTGGCCCTGTGCGATCTCGCCACGGACACGAGCGATACGCCGCTCCAGCAGGTGATTCTGCCGCGCAAGGGCGTATTGGAGCTGCTGAGGCTGCTTGGCGACAGCGATGCCGCCGCGCAAGTGGAGCTGGGCTCCAATCACGTTCGCGTGCAGTTAGGCGAAATTCGCTTTACATCGAAGCTGATTGACGGCAAGTTCCCGGAATATGACCGGGTGGTGCCGAAAGGTGGCGACAAACTGGTGACGGTTGATCGCCGGGGCCTGAGAGAGGCCTTGAGTCGGGCAGCGATCCTGTCGAATGAAAAATACCGCGGCATCCGGCTCAATCTGGAGACGGGCAAGCTGCGTATTCAGGCCCACAATCCCGAGCAGGAAGAAGCCGAAGACGAGGTGGAGGTCCAGTATCAGGGTTCCGAGCTGGAAATCGGTTTCAATGTCAGCTACCTCCTGGATGCCCTGGCCGCACTCGGCAGTGACGAGGTGCTGCTGACCATGACGGATTCCAACAGCAGTTGCCTGCTGCAGGAACCGGCCAATCAGGATTGCCGGTACGTGGTCATGCCCATGCGGCTTTGAGCCGCGCGTCAGATGGGGCTGACCCGCCTCAGCCTGCGCGATTTCAGGTGCTTTGAGTACGCGGAGCTGACTCTTTCTCCCGGGATCAACCTGATCCGGGGCGCCAATGCCTCGGGCAAAACCAGTGTGCTGGAAGCGGCGTTCCTCCTCGGCCGCGGGCGTTCCTTCCGCAGCGCCCACCTCGACCCGATTTCCCGCTTCAACAGCGCCGGTTTTCAGGTGGTGGGCCAGCTTTCCACCCCGGCACCCACCACCATTGGCCTTGCCCGCACGCAGGGACAGCTACAAGTCCGCTTGAATGGCCGTCCGGCCAGCGGACTGGCGGAGCTGGCCGAGACCTTCCCGGTTCAAATCATGGATAGCCAGACCCACCTGCTCGTGGGAGGCGGCCCCCGTCACCGCCGCCAGTTTCTGGACTGGGGGGTGTTTCACGTGGAACCGGCTTTCTTCCCGGTCTGGCGTCGCTACCAGCGCGCTCTGCGCCAGCGCAACGCCTTGCTTCGGATCGGACGACCGGAGCGGGAGGTCCATGGTTGGGATGCCGAGCTGATTCTGGCGGGTGAGCAACTGGATGGCTTCCGGCGTCGTTACCTGGACAGGTTCTCGGAGACCGCGACGCACTGGGCCGGACAGGCGCTGGACGGCCTGGCCATCCAACTCGACTACCATCCCGGCTGGGCGGCGGGTCAGACTCTGGCTGAGAGCCTCTCCGCAGGCCATGTCCGGGACCGGCAGCAGGGGGGAACCCAGAGCGGACCGCACCGCGCCGATCTGCATATCCGGGTCGAAGGTCGGCCGGCCCGCGAACGGATCTCCCGGGGACAGGAAAAGGCGCTGGCGGGCACCCTGCTGCTGGCCCAAACGGCCATTCACGGCGAGCTGACCGGCCGTCAGAGCCTGCTGCTGCTGGATGACCTGCCTTCAGAGCTGGACCCGGCGTTTCTTGCCCGCTTTGTGGCACAAGTACAGGCAACCCGTGCCCAAACCATCCTGACTGCCATAGATCCGGGCGCGGTGTTGCGCCTCACGGAGGCCAGGGTGTTTCACGTGGAACAGGGCAAAATCGCGCAGATGATATAATGGGATTCCTCTCCGGAACCCCCGCCATGGCTGACGCAAAACGCTACGATTCCAGTAATATCAAGGTGTTAAAAGGGCTCGATGCGGTGCGCAAACGGCCCGGCATGTACATCGGCGACACCGATGACGGCACCGGCCTCCACCACATGGTGTTCGAAGTGGTGGACAACTCCATAGACGAGGCTCTGGCCGGTTACTGCAACGAAATCACGGTCACCATCCACGAGGACGAGTCCGTCACGGTCAGCGACAACGGCCGCGGCATCCCGGTGGACATCCACAAGGAGGAGGGGCGTTCCGCGGCCGAGGTCATCATGACCATCCTGCACGCAGGCGGCAAATTCGACGACAACTCCTACAAGGTGTCCGGCGGCCTGCACGGCGTGGGCGTGTCGGTGGTCAATGCCCTGTCCGAGCACCTGCATCTCCTGATCCGGCGCGACGGCAAGCTGCACGAACAGGATTACCGCGACGGTGAGCCGCAATACCCGCTCAAGGTCGTCGCCGACGCACAGGGCAGCGGCACGGAAATCCGTTTCAAGCCCAGCGCGCACATCTTCACGCACATCGAATTCAGCTATGACGTGCTGGCGCGACGCTTGCGCGAGCTGTCGTTCCTGAATTCCGGCGTGCGCATCGTGCTGCACGACGAGCGTAACGACCAGCGCGACACGTTCCAGTACGAGGGCGGCATCAAGGCTTTCGTCGAACACCTCAACCGCAACCGGCAGGCGCTGCATCCGAGCGTGTTTCATTTCGTCAACGACCGCGACCGCGTCACGGTAGAAATTGCCATGCAGTGGAACGATTCCTATCAGGAAACCGTGTACTGCTTCACCAACAACATTCCGCAGCGCGACGGCGGCACCCACCTCGCCGGATTCCGCGCCGCGCTGACGCGCACGCTCAACAACTACATCGAAACCGAAGGCCTGCTCAAGAAGGAAAAGGTGCCGATGACGGGCGACGATGCGCGCGAGGGGCTGACCGCCATCATCTCCGTCAAACTGCCGGACCCGAAGTTTTCCTCGCAGACCAAGGACAAACTGGTGTCGTCCGAGGTCAAGGCGGTGGTGGAGTCGCTCATGGCCGAGCGGCTGAATGAATTCCTGTTGGAAAAGCCCGGCGAAGCCAAGATCGTGGTGGGCAAGGTGATTGATGCCGCGCGCGCGCGCGAAGCGGCACGCAAGGCGCGCGAAATGACGCGCCGCAAGGGCGCGCTGGATGTCGCCGGCCTGCCCGGCAAACTTGCGGATTGCCAGGAGCGCGACCCCGCGCTGTCGGAACTGTTTCTGGTCGAGGGCGATTCCGCCGGCGGCTCCGCGAAACAGGGCCGCGACCGCAAGTTCCAGGCCATTCTGCCGCTCAAGGGCAAGATCCTGAACGTGGAGAAGGCGCGTTTCGACAAGATGCTGTCGTCAGCGGAAGTCGGCACGCTCATCACCGCGCTCGGCTGCGGCATCGGCAAGGAGGAATTCAATCCCGACAAGCTGCGCTATCACCGGGTCATCATCATGACCGATGCGGACGTGGACGGCTCGCACATCCGCACCCTGCTGCTGACCTTCTTCTACCGGCAGATGCCCGAGCTGATCGCGCGCGGCCACATCTATATCGCGCAGCCGCCGCTGTACAAGGTCAAACGCGGCAAGCAGGAGCAGTATGTCAAGGATGATACTGAACTCAACGGCATGCTGTTGCGCGCCGCCACCGAGGACGCACGCCTGCACGTCAATGCCGATGCACCGGCCATGAGCGGTGCGGCGCTGGAATCCCTGGCCGCGCAGTACATGGACGTCATGGCCATGACCCGGCGCTGGTCGCGTCGCTACGATGAACGCGTGCTGGAAAAGCTGTTGTACCTGCCTGTGGTGTCAACCGAGCAGTTCAGCGACAAGACTTGGCTGACGGACTGGGCGGCGCAACTGGAGCAGAGCCTGAACACCGATGACGGCAGCGGTACCCGCTATGCCGTGACGCTGCACAAGGAAGCCACCCGCGAAGTGGCGAGTCTCAGGATCACGCGCACCCATCACGGCCTGGCCGTGGACAAGCTGATGCACCGCGAGTTCTTCAGCTCCGGCGAATACAAACTCCTGGCTGCACTCGGCAAGCAGTTGCAGGGATTGCTGGGCGAAGGCGCCTTCGTGATGCGTGGCGAGCGGCGTCAGGACGTCACGAGCTTCAAGCAGGTCATGAACTGGCTGCTGGACGAAGCCAAGCGCGGCCAGAGCATCCAGCGTTACAAGGGACTGGGTGAAATGAATCCCGAACAGTTGTGGGACACCACCATGAACAGCGAAACCCGGCGCCTGCTGCGGGTGCGCGTCGAGGATGCCAACAGCGCCAGCGACGTGTTCACCACGCTCATGGGCGACGCGGTGGAGCCGCGCCGCGAGTTCATCGAGAAGAATGCGCTGGAAGTGGCGAATCTGGACGTCTAGCCGGCAGCCGGTGCCGGCACATTCCAGAATCAGACAGAAGAAGTAATACCCGGGCGGCGGCGTGTCGCCGGGGAACGCTTCGCAAGACGGGATCGAAAAGAGGGACCCTGCGGTAACGCAATACGCGTTGCCGGTGTGCTCAGCGGCGATGCGGTTTTGCAAGCACCGTGCCCGCGTATCCGGGACTGATTTCCTTCATTTGTGCTTCGATCCAGGCCTGGATTTCCGCGTTGACCTCCAGGGGCGGGCGACCCTGCGTGTGTACCGGTTTGCCGATGCGCACCACAATGGTCCCGGGGTATTTCAGGAAGGCATTGCGGCGCCAGAAATCGCCGGCATTGTGCGCCACCGGCACGATGGGTTTGCCGGTGGCCTCCGCGAGCAGGGCCCCGCTCAGACCATAGCGACGCGTGGTGCCGGGCGGCATGCGCGTGCCTTCCGGGAAGATCATCACCCAGAGCTTTTCTTCCAACAACCGGCGTCGCCCGACGTTTAATACCTGATTGACGGCGGCATGACCGGATTTGCGATTGATGGCGATGGGCTCGAAAGTCATGAGTGCCTGACCGAGCAGCGGCACCCACATGAGTTCACGCTTCAATACCCAGGACTGGGCGGGAAAGATCACCATCATCGCCAGGGTTTCCCACGCGGACTGGTGTTTCCAGTAGGTGATCGCGCAATCGGTCGGGATGTTGTCGCGGCCTTCCACGCGGTAATCGAGCCGCACCAGGTGTTTCAGCACCCAGAAATTTGTCCGGACCCAGGCCTTGGTGATGACGTAGGCAAATCCCGTTCCGAACGGAGCCGACAAGGCCACCGGCACACAGCAGATGGCCGCAAAGGCGGGAAAAAAAATATTGAATACGAGTGAACGCAGAAAAATTCCAATCATGACGTCGTTCCGATCAGGGCCGTTACCGCGGCGGCGAGATCCGCAAACACTTCCACGTCCGCCAGTTCGCCGGGAAGTTGCATGCGAGTCTGTTCGCCATTCCCGGTCAACACCAGCATGGGCCGCGCGCCGACGGCGTGTGCAGCTTGCAGATCGCGCAGCGAATCGCCGATGACCGGGACCCGCGACAAGGGCACGTCAAACTGCTGCGCGATCCGGTGCAGCAGGCCGGGCGCGGGCTTGCGGCAGTCGCAACGATCTTCGGGACGGTGCGGACAGAAGAATATGCCGGCAAGCGTGCCTCCGGCCGCCTGTACCGAGGTTTGCATCTTTTGGTGAATTGCCTCAAGCGCAGTCATGTCGAACAGGCCGCGGCCGAGTCCGGCTTGGTTGCTCGCCACCGTCACCGTGAAGCCGGCACGAGCCAGGCGCGCGATGGCGTCGAGGCTG
>DASSRV010000243.1:0-13627 GCA_035701605.1 Gammaproteobacteria bacterium | reverse complement strand
GCTGCCGCCGCCCGAACACACGAAGCCGAACACGCCCATGGCCTGGGCACGCTCCGCCGGTGCGGTGAACAGGTTCATGATGAGCGCGAGCGCCACCGCGTTCACCACCGCACCGCCGATTCCCTGCACCGCGCGCGCCGTCACCAGAAAACCCTGCGAGCCGGACAGGCCGCAGGCCAGGGACGCGAGCGTGAACAGCGCGATGCCGAGCAGAAACAGCCGGCGATGACCGTAGAGATCGCCCAGGCGCCCGCCGAGCAGCAGAAAGCCGCCGAAAGTGAGCAGGTACGCGTTCACCACCCAGGCCAGCGCGGTTTCGGAAAACCCGAGACTCGCGCGGATGGACGGCAAGGCCACGTTCACCACCGTGGTATCCAGCACGATCATCACCGCGCCCAGGCACAGCACGCTGAACGCCAGCCAGCGATGGTCGCGGTACGGCAAATTGGCGGTTGCTTCATCGGTATTGTTTGTCATGCGTGCATCTCAAAGCGACACCATCGGTTTGAATCCGCCCCAGAACATGCGCTTGCCGTCGAAGGGGAACTGCTTCGGGTCCATCTGTGTGCGCGGATCGGCCATGACCTTCTTGAGGGTGCGGTCGCGCTGAGTACGCGATTTGTACACGACGCGCGCCAGCACCACGACTTCGCCGGGCTTGAGCTTGAGCGCCTGCGGGAACGAGGTCAGTTTGCCGGCCGGCACGTCGTCGGCCAGGTATTCTACGTATTCCAGTGCCCCGTGTTCGCGCCAGACCTTGCCCATGCGGCGCGCCAGCGCGCGGTACGCCGCGAGGTTTTTCTTCGGTACCGGAATCACCATGCAATCCACGTAACTCATAACGCCTCCTCGATAATCACACTGTGGGTTTCATCACACACTTTTTTGCAGAAACACGTGGCTCGCGCGTTTGCCGGCTACTTGCTTCACGCACTCGTAGCCCAGGGCGCGCAGATTGAGGCCGCTAAATAGCGCCTCACCGCTGCCGAGCAGCACCGGGCGAACAGCAAGGTGCAGTTCGTCAATCAAACCGACCTCCAGATACTGCCGAACGCTCGCCACGCCGCCGCCCAGCCGCACATCGAGCTTGCCTGCCGCCGCGCGGGCCTGTTCCAGCGCGGACTGAATCCCGTCGGTGACAAAATAAAACGTCGTGCCGCCCGCCATTGCAAGCGGCGCGCGCGGGTAATGCGTCAGCACGAACACCGGCACGTGATACGGCGGTTCTTCGCCCCACCAGCCGCGCCAGCTTTCATCCGGCCACGGTCCGCGCACCGGGCCGAACATGTTGCGTCCCAGAATCCAGGCGCCGATGTTGGCGAAGCCCTGTTCGGCGATATCGTTGTCCACGCCGGTCTCGCTCTTGCCTTCACCGTGCATGCTCTGCCACAGGCGCGTATGGAAAAGCCATTCCATCAGTTCCGGTCCGCCGACGCCGAGCGGATGCTCGATATCCTGATTGGGCCCGGCGCCGAAACCGTCCAGCGAAATCCCGAAACTTTGCACGCAGAGTTTTGACATGACGGCTGCACCTCGACTTTTCATTTTCATCGCGCCCGGTGAAGTAGCATTGTACGGGGATTGAAACGTGCGCCGAGCCGGGGCAAGGCTGGACGCCGAATCACGCCTTTGGAACGGGACCGGCAGGCCGGTAGGTGTTGAGCAGGATGCCCTTTGGCGTGCTCCGCGTTGCAACCAGCGCGAGTGCACGCGGCGGGACGCCCTTGCCAAACAACCGCTTGCCCGCTCCCAGCACGACCGGCGCGATCCAGACGCGATATTCGTCCACGAGTTCCGCGGCGATCAACGCTTGCAGCAACACGCTGCTGCCCCAGACATGCAACTCCGGCCCGGCCGATGCCTTCAAGCGGCGGAGTTCGTCCGCAACATCGTCGCCGATGCGTTTCGAGGTTTTCCAGTCGAGTCCGTCGGGGCGGTGGGTGACGACGTATTTAATTGCCTTGTTGAACGCCTTCGCGATCGAATCGTCCTGCTGCGGCCAGTAGCCGGCGAAGATGTCGTAGGTGCGGCGCCCCAACAGCATGTCGAACTCGCCGGCCATGATCTCTTCAATGACCTGCATCAGGACGTCGTCCACGAAGGGCATGAACCAGCCTCCCTGGGTGAACCCGTTGCTCGGGTCCTCTTCGGGGCCGCCGGGGGCCTGCATGACGCCGTCCACCGTGACTTGCGTAATGGCGATGAGCTTTCTCATGATTCTTGCTCCAGTTCCGTGTTTCGCGGTCCCGGGACGGACGGCCGCTGCGTCTTCAACACACCCAACGAATCTTCTTTAACCTGCCATGAAAATTCCGCGTCAACGTCGCACGGGAAGAATCGCCCGCAATTGCGAATCGCGCAGATACAGGCCGCCCCACAGCAGCACGCCGTAAACAACCGCCAGTACGTTGAAAAGCACCGGCGATTTCACGAACAGATTGGTTGCAACGGCGCCGCCCAGGTAGCCGGTGATCAGGATGGCGCCGAACGCCGCAGTACGCGGCAAGGCGTAGAGAATCGTGCTGATCAGCAATATGATGCCGAGCGCAACCATCGTGCCCGTATGCCAGCCGGTCGGCTTGGCGACCATCTCCGGCACGACCAGCTTCATGCCGGCGTCGAACAGAAAGAACAGTGTGGCCAGCGTCACGATGACGCGGCCGGTCCAGAGCATCGCTTTGGAAGTAGTAGAGGTGGACGTCTTGTATGACATGATCGTCTCCTGTTGCATGTCGTTTCGCTGTGGGCTCAGGCTTCGGCGGGCACGATGACCATCCAGCCGACGCCGAACTTGTCCCGGAGCATGCCGAAGCTGGGCGAAAAGAACGTCCTGGCGAGCGGCATGTGCACTTCCCCGCCATCAGCAAGCGCCGAGAACACGCGGCGGGCTTCCGCCTCGTCGGAAACGCTTAGCGACAGGCGAAAACCCTTGAATTCGCTGCTTGCGCCGGTGCAGTCGTCGCAGGCCATGACCTGGGTGTCGCCGACCGTGAACTCGGTGAAGATCACCTTGTTCTCGAAGCCGGGCAGCACTGAACCGGGCGGGGGCGGCTCCGGGCTGTCCTGGTAACGCAGGAACCGGCCGCGTCGGGTGCCGAGTGTCTTTTCGTAGAACTCGAGGGCTTCTTCGCAGCGGCCGTTAAAAAACAGATACGCCTGGATTTGCATGGCAGCACTCCTGTTCGATGTTGATCCGTTCAGCGCTTGCTTTGTTTGGCGAGCTTTTCCGACTCGCGGCGCTGCCGCGCTTCCTGTTCGCGCAACTCCGGCGTGAACTCTTCGCCGAAATCCTCGGCCTCGAAGAACGGCCGGATCTCGATTTCCGCCTCTTCGCCGGGCATCGGATGCGGGCAACGCTTGAGCCAGGCGACCGCCTCGTCCATGGACTTGACCTGCCAGATCCAGAAGCCCGCGACCAGCTCCTTGGTCTCGGCAAACGGACCGTCAATGACGCTGCGGGTGTCGCCGGAAAAGCGCACGCGCTTGCCCTTGCTGCTGGGGTGAAGCCCTTCGCCCGCGAGCATGATGCCGGCCTTGACCAGTTCTTCATTGAACTGGCCCATGGCTTCCAGCATCTCGCGCTTGGGCAGGATGCCGGCTTCGGAATTTTTGGTGGCCTTGACCATGACGATGACTTTCATTGCAGTGCTCCTCGTATAAATGCAGTGGTGATTCAGCGCGACTGCCCGGCGAGTTCCGCCGCGACGGTTTCGCGGATGGGGCGGATGGGCCGCACCTCGATGCTGCCGACCCGCGCCGGCGGTATCCGGGAGGCGATCTGGATGGCCTCGTTCAGGTCGCGGGCCTCGATCATGTAGAACCCCGCCAGTTGTTCCTTGGTTTCGGCGAACGGCCCGTCGGTGATGGCCACCTGGCCGTTGCGCACCCGTACCGTCGTCGCGGTCGCGACCGGTTGCAGCGCTTCGGACGCAAGACAGCGGCCTTCCGCCCGCAAGCCCGTGTCAAACGCCACGCAGTCGCGGTCGGGGGCTTCCGCCTGACGGGCTTCATCCAGGTACACCAGGCACAGGTATTTCATGTTTCCTCCGAAGCCTTGCGGCTCTTGTCTCATAGTCGAACGGCGCGACCGGATTTCGACAGGTCTCTCAAATTTCTTGTTGGCCGCCGCCCGGGCAGGCTCAGCCCGCCAGCTCCGCCAGCCGCCGTTCCAGGAAACGGCGTTCCGGTGCCTGGCGCGCGAGGGCGAGGGCGCGCTGGTAGGCGGCGCGGGCGTCGGCGGTCCGGCCCAGTCGCCGGCAGAGATCCGCGCGGGCCGCATGAGTGAGGTGATAGTCCGCAAGCTCGCCGCGCACGAGCAGCGCATCAATGAGCGCCAAGCCCGCCGCCGGGCCGTCGCGCATGGCGAGGGCCACGGCCCGGTTCAGTTCCACCACCGGCGAGGGATGCAGGGTCTGAAGCGCGTCGTAACATTCCACGATGCGCTTCCAGTCGGTCGCCGCCGCGCTCGCAGCGCGCGCATGTTCCGCGGCAATCGCGGCCTGCAAGGCATAGGTGCCGGGCCGAGTGCTGTGCGCGTGTCCCAGCAACGCCAAGCCCTCCGCAATCAGCGTGCGATTCCACGCTCCGCGATCCTGATCTTCGAGTACCACCACGTCCCCGTCTGCGGTGGCGCGCGCGGCACGCCGCGATTCCTGCAACAGCATCAGGGCCAAGAGCCCAGCGACTTCCGGTTCGGGCAGAAGTTCGTGCAACAGTCTTCCGAGCCGGATGGCTTCGCCGGACAGGTCGGCGCGCGTCAGCGCCGCGCCCGATGACGCCGAATAGCCTTCGTTGAACACCAGATAAATGACGCGCAACACATCGTCCAGCCGTGCCGGCAATGCGTCGCGCGACGGCACTTCATAGGGTATGTGCGCGTCGCGGATCTTGGTCTTGGCCCGCACGATGCGTTGCGCGAGCGTCGTGGCGCGGGTGAGGAAGGCGCTCGCGATTTCCTCGGTGGTGAGGCCGCAGACTTCGCGCAGGGTCAGCGCCACCTGCGCGTCGGACGCAAGCGCGGGATGGCAGCAGGTGAAAATCAGCCGCAGCCGGTCGTCGGCGATGCTCTCTTCGGAGGCATCGGGCTGTCCGCTTTCATCGGCCACGGCTTCCGCCTCGTCGTCGAGTGCGGTGAAGCGTGCGTCCCGGCGCCGTTTGTCGAGGGTCTTGAAGCGGCCGGCGGACACCAGCCAGGCACGCGGATTGGCCGGCACGCCCTCGTGCGGCCATTGCGCCAAGGCGGCCGCGAAGGCATCGTGCAGCGCTTCCTCGGCGCGCTCAAAATCCCCCAGCAGCCGGATCAAGGTCGCCAGCACGCGCCGCGATTCGGTGCGATAGAGCGTGTCCAGGGTCTCACGCAGCGCCGGTGTGGCGGTGTCCGGTGGCATCTCGGAACCTCGTTGCGACCTGCCGGATTGCATCATAACCGGGCGGCCGGTGCCGGTGCGGAACGCGCCGTTTATGCGAAACTGAGGGGCATGAACGGCGAGCGCGCTTCCGACCCCGATTCCTTCCTGCCGGATTTCTGCTCCGCGCCGGTGGTGCTGGTGGTGGTGCTGATGGCGGAGCTGACCGCGTTCGTGCTGGTGATTGCGCGCCACCTGCCCGACGAGGGCGCGCCGCTGTGGCTGGACCTCGCCAGCATTTCCCTGTTCCTGCAATGGATCGCGCTTTCGAGCGCCGCCGTGCTGTGCCTGGCGCGCAAGTTCCTGGTGCGAGTGCCGCAACGCTATGCGGGCGGGGTGTGCTACGTGCTGCTGCTCGCGGTCACCGCGATCCTGAGCGAGCTGGCCTACCGGATTTCCGATTACAGCGGCATTGGCAACGCGCTGCTGCCGGCCAGCCATGCCGGCTTCGTGATCCGCAACCTGATCGTGTGCGCCATCATCAGTGCCCTGATGCTGCGCTATTTCTACATCCAGCACCAATGGAAGCGGAACGTGCAGCGCGAGGCGAGTGCGCGCATCGAGGCCTTGCAGGCGCGCATCCGTCCGCACTTCCTGTTCAACAGCATGAACACCATCGCCGCGCTGATCCGCGGCAAGCCCGAGCTTGCGGAGCGCGCGGTGGAGGATCTCTCGGACCTGTTCCGCGCCAGCCTGAGCGAGGGAGCGCACGTCACTCTGGGCGAGGAGCTGGCGCTGGCACGTCAGTATGTCGAAATCGAAACCCTGCGTCTGGGCGAGCGGCTGCGCGTGAACTGGCGCGTGGACGCGCTGCCGACGGATGCGCGCCTGCCGCGCCTGACCCTGCAACCGCTGCTGGAAAACGCCATCTACCACGGCATCGAGATGCTCGATCAGGGCGGTGTGGTGGACATCGAAGGCGAACTCGATGGCGACACGCTGCAACTCGCGATCCGCAATCCGCTGCCGCCGCAACACGCCCCGCAACGACACGGCAACCGCATGGCGCTCGACAACGTGCGCCAACGCCTGGAACTGGCCTGGCCGGGACGCGCCGGCATCGAAATTGCGGACGCGCCGCAGAGTTATTGCGTGCGACTGCGGCTGCCATACGAGCGGGGCGCGCCGTGAACATCGTGATCGTGGACGACGAGGCGCCGGCCCGCACGCGACTGCGTGAATTGCTGGCGGACATCCCCGACTGCACGGTAACGGGCGAGGCCGGCAACGGCCGCGATGCGCTCACGGTGTGGGAGCGCGTGCAGCCGGACGTGATGCTGCTCGACATCCGCATGCCGGTGATGGACGGCCTCGAGACCGCGCGTCACCTCGCCGCGCTGGACAAACCGCCGGCGGTGATTTTCACCACCGCCTACGATGAATTCGCGGTCGCGGCCTTCGACACCCACGCCATCGCTTATCTGCTGAAGCCGGTGCGGCGCGAGAAGCTCGCCGAGGCGCTCGCCCACGCGGGGCAGTTGAACCGCGTGCAGCTTGCGCGACTCGGCACGCAAACCGCGCAGCCGCGCCGGCACCTGTGCGCACGTCTGGGTGAGCGCTTGCAGGTGGTGGCGGTGGATCAGGTGCAGTGCTTCATCGCCGAGCAGAAATACGTGAACGTGTATCACAGCGGCGGCGCGCTGCTTATTGACGAACCGCTCAAGGAACTGGAACAGGAATTCGCCGGCCGCTTCCTGCGCGTGCACCGCAACGCCCTGGTGGCGCTCCCTTATATAGAGAGTCTCGACAAGGACGGCGAAGGCCGTTTCAGCCTGCGGCTGCGCGGGCACAGCGAGCCGGTGGAAGTGAGCCGGCGACTGGTGGCGGAGGTGCGCGAGCGCCTGCGCGGCGGCCATTGAACACCGCGCTTCCTGCTAACATGAGCGCCCTTTTGCCGGTTGCGCACGCTTGAATCCACCGCCACTTCGCATCGCCACCCGCAAGAGCGCGCTCGCCCTGTGGCAGGCGGAACACGTCGCTGCGCAACTGCGTGCGCTCGCACCCGACCGCGCGGTGGAACTGCTGCCGCTCACCACCCAGGGCGACCGCAATCTCGCCGATTCGCTGGCCGAGATCGGCGGCAAGGGCCTGTTCATCAAGGAACTGGAAGTGGCGCTGGCCGAAGGCCGCGCCGACTTCGCGGTGCATTCCATGAAAGACGTGCCGGCCGCGCTGCCGCCGGGTTTCTGCATCGCGGCGGTGCTGGAGCGCGAGGACGCGCGCGATGCGTTCGTGGCCACGCATTTTGCCGGCTTCGAGGCCTTGCCGCAAGGCGCGCGCCTCGGCAGCTCCAGTCTGCGCCGCCAGTGCCAGTTGCGGCACCGGCGCCCCGATCTCGTGGTCACGGCACTGCGCGGCAACGTGGACACGCGCCTCGGCAAGCTCGCGGCCGGCGAATACGATGCCATCGTGCTGGCGGTGGCGGGCCTGAAACGCCTGGGTCTTGCGCAGCACATCGCGGCGGCGCTCGATTTCTCACTCAGCCTGCCCGCCGTGACCCAGGGCATCATCGGCATCGAATGCCGCGCGGACGATGCCGCCAGCCGCGAGCTTGCGGCCCGCCTCAATCACGCCGGCACCTGGCAGCGCGCCGAGGCCGAGCGCGCCCTGAACCTCGCCCTGGGCGGGAGCTGTGTGCTGCCGCTGGCCGCTTACGCGGAACTCGAAGGCGACAGCTTGTGGCTGCGCGCCCGGGTCGGCCTGCCGGACGGCAGCCGCCTCATCGAAGCCGAACGGCGCGCCCCGGCGCACCAGGCGGAAACGCTTGGGCGTACACTCGCCGAAGACATGCTGGCGCGGGGTGCCGGCGAGGTGTTGCGTCATGTGGCAGGAGCATAGGCGTGGCCGCGCGACCGCTTAAGGATGCCGGCATTGTCATCACCCGCCCCGCGCATCAGGGCGAGGCGTTCCAGCGCCGGCTGGAAAGCAAGGGCGCGCAGGTGCTGCATTTCCCCAGCATCGAGATCGCCGCGGTGCCGCGTTCGGCCGAGCTTGCGAGCTGCCTGGACCGGTTGGACCGCTACCACTACGCGATTTTCATCAGCCCCAATGCGGTGGAGTACGCGGCCGGTTTCACCGATCTTGCCGCGCTGCCCGTGAAGCTCAAGGTGGCCGCCATCGGCCCCGGCACGGCACGGGCGCTCACCGCCTGCGGCCGCAGGCCCGACATGCTGCCGCGCGACGGCGCCAACAGCGAGGCGCTGCTCAAGCTCAAGGCGCTGAACAGCGTGGAGCGCAAGCGCGTGCTGATCTTCCGCGGTCAGGGCGGGCGCGAACTGCTGGCGGAAACCCTGGAAGAGCGCGGCGCGGACGTGGACTACGCCGAGGTTTACCGGCGCGCGGTGCCGCGGGGCGATCCGGCGAAGATGACCGAGCTGGGACGCTGGTTCCGCGAGGGCCGCGTGGACGTCATCAGCGTCACCAGCCGGGACGCGCTCTTGAATCTGGAGCGGATGCTGAGCCCGACGCTGACCCCGTACCTGCGCGCCACCCAGCTTTTGGTATCCAGCCCGCGCTTGATTAAACTGGCTGCGGCGCTCGGGGTACGGCGCCGGCCGCTGGTTGCCGCCGACGCCGGTGAGGTCGCCCTGGTCACGCGGCTGGCCGAATGGTGGCCGGTGCAGGGGCGCGAACAGCGCAAGCACAGGAGAGAGCATGAGCGAAGCGAATAAGCCGGTGCCGGGCACTAGTCTGGTGCCCACGCCCGCGCCGGTGGCCGGTTCACGGCGCAATGCAGCACTGATCGGTGCGGTCGTGGTGGTCCTGATCGTGGTGCTGGCGGCACTCGGCGGCGGGCTGCTGTATTACCAGTCGCGCCAGATCGCGGCCCAGCAGGCCGCGCTCGCCACGCTGCATCGGCAGTTGACGCAGCTTGCCGAGCGCAGCGCCCTGAAAAGCCAGCTCGACGCGGCACGCACCGCCAGCCAGCAGAACCTCAAGACCTTCGGCGACCGGCTCGACAGTATGGACGCGGTGCTCACCGATTTGCGGCGCCGCTCCGAAGCAGGGCGTGATGCCTGGATTCGCGCCGAAGCCGCCTCGTTGCTGCAAGCCGCCAACGAGGAAGTGGAGATCAACGCCAATCCCGCGCTGGCACTGAAAGCACTGGCGGCGGCGGATGCGCGCCTGAAACTCCTGTCCGATCCGCGCCTGATCCCGGTGCGGCAACTGATCGCGAAAGAAACCACTGCACTCAACGCGGTGCCGCAAGCCGACATCGAAGGCATGGCCCTGAGCCTGTCGAGTCTCGCAGAAGCGTCAGACACGCTGCCGCTCAAGCGCGTGGCACCCGAGCACTATCAACCCGGCAACGCCCCCGCGGCGACGCAGCAGAAACCCACGCTGTGGCAGCGCATCAAGATCTCGGTCGCAAACCTCGGTGCAATCCTGTTCACCGTGCGCCACCGCAAGACGAACATCGAGCCGCTGCTGCCGCCGGACCAGGAATTCTTCCTGCGTCGCAATCTGGAACTGCGTCTGACCGCGGCACGCGCGGCGCTGCTTAACCGCGATGGCGCCGCATTCAAGACCAGCGCGCACACCGCGCAGGCCTGGCTGGAAACCTACTTCAACGGCGCGGATGCGGGCGTGAAAGCCGCGATTGAACAACTCCGGGACATGCAGACCCAGGACATCAGCCCGGCGCTGCCGGACATTTCCGCTTCGCTCACGCTGCTGCGCAAACTCGAGGCGCCGCGGGATCGGGTTTCATGAAGTACGCGTTCTTCCTGCTGCTGGCCCTGCTCGCCGCGGTGATCGTGGCGGGCGCCGCGCACGTGGACAATGGCTACGTGCTGCTGTCCTGGCATCACACCAGCGTGGAAATGTCGCTCGGCACGCTCATCGTGTTGGTGCTGTTCGTATTTTTCGGCCTGCATCTCCTGACCCGGCTGGTGACGCGCCTGTGGACGTTCCCACGCCGCATCCGCGAGGCGCTGGCGCGGCGCCGTGAATTGCGCGCGCGCCGTGCCACCACGCGCGGCCTGATTGATCTCGCGGAAGGCCGCTGGCCGGACAGCGAAAGGCACCTGATGCGGCGGGCGCGCGACAGCGAGATGCCGCTCATCACCTACATTGCGGCGGCGCGCGCCGCGCAGATGCAGGGCGCGCACGAGCGTCGCGACGATTACCTGCGCCGCGCCTACGAGCAACTCCCGGCTGCACACCTCGCGGTGCTCATGACCCAGGCGGAACTGCAAATCGCGCATCGCCAGCACGAGCAGGCGCTGGCCACGCTGAGCCGTCTGCTGGAACTGCATCCCAATCATGCTTTCGGCCTCAAGCTGCTGGCGCGCCTGTACAAGAAGCTCGGCGACTGGCAGAAGCTGCACGACATCCTGCCCGCCATGCGCGAGCACAAGTCGCTGGAAGCGGATGACCTGGATCGGCTTGAAGTCCGCGTCGTGTGCGAGCTGTTCCAGGCCATGGATGCGCAGTCCGCCGCGGCCGCCACCGCCCTGTGGAACACGCTGCTGCGCCGCATCCGCTACGATGCTGGCGTGCTGCGCGCCTACGTGCAGACCCTGATCCGCTGCAACGAACACCACACCGCCGAGCGCGTGACGCGCGATGCGCTGAAGTCGCATTGGGACGACGGCCTCGTGATGCTGTACGGCCTGGCCCGTGGCGACGATCCGGTGCGCCAACTGGCGCGCGTGGAGAACTGGCTGAGCGAAAAGGGCGAAAGCGCCGCGCTGCTGCTGACCGCGGGCCGCCTGTGCGTGGTGGCGAAACTCTGGGGCAAAGCCCGCAGCTATCTCGAATCCAGCATCGTGCTCGGTGGCATGCCTGAAGCCTACGAGGAACTCGGTCGCCTGCTGCAATCCCTGGACGATCCGGAAGGCGCGCTGCGCGCGTTCAGCGATGGCTTGGCCGTATCCACCGGCCGTCAGGTGAAAACCTACAAGCCCGGCAAGCCGCGCTTGCGACAGGTGCGGAATTGAGCCGGTAAGGAAGATCTGACTTCTTCGTCATTCCCGCAAAAGCGGGAATCCAGTGAAATCAAGGCATATGGATTCCTGCTTTCGCGGGAATGACGATTAAAAGTCGAAAAGTCCAGAACTTGGTTGACATGATTGTTTCAACATCCCGACGGTAACCATACCCCCATGCGCGTCCCAGAAGTCCTGCTGCTCGAATCCCAGCATCGCCCCGGCAACCTCGGCCGTATCCTGACCGCCATCGGCGAATGCGGCATCGTCATTGACCACATCTCGCTGGTGCGCCGCGCGCAGGACCAGAGCGTGTGGGAAGTCACGGTGGAAATGGACGAAGCCGCCGGCAAACAGCTTTATGCACAACTGGCGACACTGCCTTACTGCAAGCTGCTCGGCCGCTCCGATCGTGTGTTTGACCGGCACCGCGGCGGCAAGATTGAAATGGTCTCGAAAGTGCCGCTGGATTCCATCCAGCAGTTGCGCGACGTCTATACGCCGGGCGTGGCGCGCGTGTGTCTCGCCATCCAGAAGGAACCGGAAAAGGCCTGGGACTACACCAACCTGCCGAACACCGTCGGCATTATCACCAACGGCACCGCGATCCTGGGGCTCGGCAACATCGGCGCCGTGCCGGGCCTGCCGGTCATGGAAGGCAAGGCGATGATTTATTCCCATTTCGTCGGCATCTCGGGCGTACCGATTCTGCTCAGGGACACCGATCCGAAAAAAGTGATTGACGCCGTGTTGGCGATCGAGGCGTCGTTTGGCGCGATCCATCTGGAAGACATCGCCGCACCCGAATGTTTCGAGATCGAGGAAACCCTGAGCGCGAAGCTGGACAAGCCCGTGATGCAGGACGACCAGCACGGCACCGCCGTGGTGGCGCTGGGAGCTTTGCTGTCTGCCACCGCGCGGGTCGGGCGCGAGCTCAAGGATTGCGTGGTCGGACAGGTGGGACTGGGCGCCGCCGGTGTCGGCATCGTCAATCTGTTATTGCATTACGGCGTGAAGCAGGTGCTCGGCTCGGACCTGCGCGAGGAAGCCCTGACCCGGTTGGAAGGCATGGGCGGCAAGCGCGCCAGCCTCGCCGACATCATGGCCAAAGCCGACATCGTCATCGCCACCACCGGCGTCAAGGGACTCATCAAGCCCGACATGGTCCGCAAGGGTCAGCTCATCTTCGCGCTGTCCAATCCGGAAGCCGAAATCGAACCGCGACTTGCACTGGAACAGGGCGCCGCCTTCGCCACTGACGGCCGCAGCGTCAACAATGCACTGGGTTTCCCAGCGCTATTCCGCGGCGCACTGGACGCGCACGCCAAACGCTTCACCAATGCCATGTATCTCGCCGCCGCCGCCAAACTCGCGGAACTGGCGCCACCCGACGAACTCCTGCCGCATGTACTGGATCGCGCCGTGCACGCCGCTGTTGCGGCCGCGGTGAAAGACGCTGCACTGAAAACGCCCTAGATACTGCATCGGGGCTCCACGGTCATCACTTCGCCCAATGCCTCAAAACGGCACCGCATTCGCCGGAGAGATAGTGCCTAGCTCCACTTGAGATTCAGCTCTCGATGTGACGCCGCGCAATCACGGAGATGCAGATTGATGAGGCTCTGGTACGGGATACCAACCTCCTCGGAAATTGACTTGAAGTAATCAATAGCGCCCTTGTCCAAGCGAATGGTTATCTGCTTCTTGAGCTGGGACGCATAGGGATTCTTCCTGGCCTTGGTGAAATCGTATTCTTTACGCATAGTGACACCTTGCTGACGTCGTACTTTTTGAAGTTTGTCCATGCCTTCGCTTGATCCCATTCAAATCGGAACTTGTCTACAGACTTGTCAGAATTACAAAATTATCAGAATAATGACCATGTACGCTAATACACGAATTTTGCAATATGCTCCATATATCTGCTGAATTAATTTGTTAGGGGCCAAACCTATAACTTGAAATCATTGACCTAAATGCAGGCATGGCTTCTTGGAGACCTGTATGTGTACGGGAACTTAATACAAACATCAGAAAATATGCGCCACCCTCACAGTAGACGACTTGCTCCCAGTTTCCTGGGTTATGTGTAGAGGGATGGTAAAATACCAGTTCGCATTTATGCTTTTGCTCCAAATTCAGCGGTGACTCCGTAAGCTTCCCCTCTAGGCAGACACCCCGAAAGTAGAACTTTCTGGCATCTTTAACCGCCAGGAGGTTCTCATGAAGAAGTCGCGATTCACCGAGACCCAAATCGTCTCGATTCTCAAGCAGGCTGACGCGGGGATGCCC
>DASSRV010000242.1:0-19704 GCA_035701605.1 Gammaproteobacteria bacterium | reverse complement strand
CGCCAAGCCGGTGATATTATGGCTGCCCGCGCCGCACAAGGCTCGCCCATGCCAGACAGCATTGAGCACAAGCGCATCCCGGTCGGCTGGCGCGAGTGGGTCGCCCTGCCGGAACTCGGCATCCGGCGCGTCAAGGCCAAGATGGACAGCGGCGCGCGCACCTCGGCGCTGCATGCCTTCGCACTGGAAACCTTCACGCGCAACGGTGCGCGTCACGTGCGCTTCGGCATTCATCCCTTGCAACAGCAGGCCAGTCCCGAGACCTTTTGCGAGGCGCTGCTTGCGGACGAACGCTGGGTCACCGATTCCGGCGGTCACCGCGAACTCAGGCCGGTAATCGTGACGCCGGTGACGATCACCGGCGTGAGCTGGCCGATCGAACTCACGCTCACCGACCGCGACACCATGCGTTTCCGCCTGCTGATCGGTCGTAGCGCCATGAACGGCCGCTTCCTGATTGATCCGGATGCCTCGTACCTCGGCGGCGGACGTGAACCGGGTGACGCCGACAACGATAACGACAACGAAGAATGAACATGACGGGCAAACACCGCATGAAGATCGCAATCCTGTCGCGCAACACGCGGCTCTATTCCACCAGACGGCTGGTGGAAGCCGGCATGAAGCGCGGCCACGACATGTACGTGATTGATCCCCTGCGCTGCTACATGAACATCGCCACCGCCCGGCCCGAGATCCATTTCAAGGGGCGTCGCCTGGAAGGCTTCGACGCCGTGATCCCGCGCATCGGCGCTTCCGTCACCTTCTACGCCACCGCGGTGCTGCGCCAGTTCGAGATGGTCGGCGTGTATTCGCTGAACGAATCCGTCGCCATCAGTCGCGCGCGTGACAAGCTGCGCTCGCTGCAACTGCTGTCGCGCAAGGGCATCGGCATGCCGGTGACCGGCTTTGCGCATTCGCCGGACGACACCGACGACCTGCTGGCGCTGGTCGGCAAGGCGCCCGCCATCATCAAGCTCATCGAGGGCACCCAGGGCCAGGGCGTGGTGCTGGCGGAAACCCGGCAGGCGGCGGAAAGCGTGATTGATGCGTTCCGCGGGCTGGACGCGCATTTCCTGGTGCAGGAATTCATCAAGGAATCGCGCGGCAGCGACCTGCGCTGCTTCGTCATCGGCGGCAAGGTGGTCGCCGCCATGCGCCGTCAGGCGCGCGAAGGGGAATTCCGCGCCAACCTGCACCGCGGCGGCCGCGCCGAAGCCGCCGCCATTACGCCGAAAGAGCGTGCCATGGCCGTGAAAGCCGCGCGCGTCATGGGCCTCAACGTCGCGGGCGTGGACATCATCCGCTCCGCCAAAGGCCCGCTGGTGCTGGAAGTCAATTCCTCACCGGGACTCGAAGGCATCGAAGCCGCAAGCGAATGCGACATCGCCGGCGCCATCATCCGCTTCATCGAACGCCACGCCAAACCCGGCTATATACGCACCAAGGGCACGGGCTGAAGCCGGAATCAATCCTCAACTACCTTATAATCCGCGTTCCTCAACCCTGTTTCCGGAACCGCAATTCCATGGCCCAGTACATTTACGAGATGAAGCGCGTGGGCAAGGTGGTCCCGCCCAAGCGCGAAATCCTGCGCGACATTTCCCTGTCCTTCTTCCCCGGCGCCAAGATCGGCGTGCTGGGCCTGAACGGTTCCGGCAAATCCACCCTGCTCCGCATCATGGCTGGCGTGGACACCGACATCCACGGCGAGGCGCGTCCCCTGCCCGGCATCAAGATCGGCTACCTGCCGCAGGAGCCGAAGCTGGACCCGGCCAAGGACGTGCGCGGCAATGTCGAGGATGGCCTCGGCGAGATCATGGAGGCGAAACAGAAACTGGACGCGGTCTATGCGGCCTATGCCGAGCCGGACGCGGATTTCGACAAGCTCGCGGCCGAACAGGCGCGGCTGGAAAACATCCTGCAAGCCAGCGGCACGGAAAACCTCGATCACGTGCTGGAAGTCGCGGCTGAGGCTTTGCGCCTGCCGGCCTGGGATGCGGATGTCACGAAACTTTCCGGCGGCGAGCGCCGCCGCGTGGCGCTGTGCCGACTGCTGCTGTCGAAACCGGACATGCTGCTGCTGGACGAGCCGACCAACCACCTCGACGTGGAATCGGTGGCCTGGCTGGAGCGCTTCCTGCAGGAATACTCCGGCACCGTGGTGGCAGTCACGCACGACCGCTATTTCCTCGACAACGTGGCAGGCTGGATCCTGGAACTGGACCGCGGCCACGGCATTCCCTGGCAGGGCAATTATTCCTCGTGGCTGGAGCAGAAGGAAAAGCGGCTGGAGGTCGAGGAGAAACAGGAAACCGCGCACATCAAGGCCATGAAGCAGGAACTGGAATGGGTGCGCCAGAACCCCAAGGGCCGGCAGGCCAAGAGCAAGGCACGTCTCGCGCGTTTCGAGGAACTGTCCTCGGCGGAATTCCAGCAACGCAATGAAACCCAGGAGCTGTACATTCCGCCCGGTCCGCGGCTCGGCGACGTGGTGGTGGAAGCACAGGGTCTGCGCAAGAGTTTCGGCGACACGCTGCTGTACGACAATCTCTCGTTCAACCTGCCGCCCGGCGGCATCGTCGGCGTGATCGGCGCAAACGGCACCGGCAAGACCACGCTGTTCCGCATGATTACCGACCAGGAAAAACCGGACGGCGGCGAATTGCGCGTCGGCCCGAGCGTGAAACTCGCCTACGTGGATCAGTCGCGTGACGCACTCGATGACAAGAAGACCGTGTGGGAGGAGGTTTCCAATGGTCAGGACATCTTGACGGTCGGCAATTACCAGACACCGTCACGTGCCTACGTCGGACGCTTCAATTTCAGGGGCCCGGATCAGCAGAAGCAGATCGGCCAGCTTTCCGGTGGCGAGCGCAACCGCGTGCATCTGGCGAAAGTGCTGAAGAGTGGCGGCAACGTACTGCTGCTTGACGAGCCCACCAACGACCTCGACGTGGAAACCCTGCGCGCGCTGGAAGAAGCCCTGCTCGCGTTCCCCGGCTGCGCGGTGGTGATCTCGCACGACCGCTGGTTCCTGGACCGCGTCGCCACCCATATCCTCGCATTCGAGGGCGATTCCAGCAGCGTGTGGTTCGAGGGTAATTACGCGAACTACGAGGCCGACCGCAAGCGCCGTCTCGGTGCCGAGGCTGACCAGCCACACAGAATAAAATATCGAAGATTGAAAGGGTAATCATGCTAAAAGAAACGGCGCCTTGTGGCGCCGTTTCTTTTAGGCACATGGCTCATGCACCTGCGGCAGCTCGAACAAGCGACGACTATACTGCTGACAAACCGGAATCTCGGGAACTCGCGCACCAGGACATGGCTCAGGCACGCAGCACGGTTTTCAGCTTGAGTGACCGGGCCTTCTTCTGGAATCCGGTATCGAAAGTATAGAAGGCCACGCCATCCGGCAAACCGGCAAGATGCAGCGCATCCGCAAAATCCATGCCCTGCCGGTAATGCTCGATCGCCTGCAACAATACCGGCAAGCTGCCGACCCTGGCATTGGGCAACCCCAACAACGCATGCAGTGCGCGGATGATGCCGGCACGTTTCAGTTCATACGCACTTTCCAGCACCCAGACCAGCTCCAACAGCGCCGTGTCCTGGATAAATACCGTGTGCTTTTCCAGCAGACGCACGGCACGCTTGACCTGAGCGGCATCGTCATTCGTGACGATACGCACCAGCACATTGGTATCCAGCGCGATCACTTGCGGCCCCGGGTCCTGGTCTTGATTGCAGCGTTTTGCTCCGCGAGTGTCTTGCGCCTGCCACGATAACCGGACGCGGCGACCACGTCGCTGACGCGCGTGGACTTCAGCAGCCGGACCGGACGCAGCAACACCGCACCATCGGATTGTTCGACATTGAATTCCGTTCCCGCCGTCAGCTTGAGCGCCGTGCGTACAGTCTTGGGCAGCACAACCTGGCCCTTGGTGGATAATCTGGTGGTTTCCATTTCCCGCTCAGAAGTAAGACTTGGTAAGACCAAGTTTATGATATCCGGGTTGATCGTTCAAGTCTGCCGCCGGCAGGCGATGGATGCCGGTTGGGGCTGGTGTCTTCAGGTAAACGCCAGCAGGATCACCAGCAGCGCAATGCCGAATACGGCGACCAGCAATGCGAAGGCGGCGGCGAGATAAGGCCCGTGGCGTGCCGGCCATACGTGACTGCGGCGGTACACGACGGAATAAGCCAGAAAACGTGCTCCGGTGGCCAGTACGATGATCACGCCGAGTCCGACCAGCACCACCCCGCTCCACATCGAAAGCATGTTGGAATGCGCGTGCGCCTTCAACGGCGTTTCGCTCAGCATCAGACCGAAGCGGTCTATGGCGATGCCGAATATCATCAGTGACAGGGCGGTACGCAGCCACACGGACAGGGTTCGCTCGGCGTTCATGTAGGAACGTTCGGCCGAGAGTTCGCTGCGCTCGGCGGACATCTCCACCAGTTTCTGCATGAGCGCGATCTGTTCGGATTGCTGCGGTTCCGGCATGACAGCCCCTTGCGTGAAGTATGAAACTCAGCCGCTGGTGAGCAGTGACCCGAGCAGCGCGACACCGTACGCGCCGACCAGCAACGCAATCACCGGCGCCAGCAGCGGACCATAACGCAGTAAAAGACGGTGTCGGCGCCGGTAATCCAGGATGTACGCGAGGTAGCGCAGCCCTCCGACCAGCGCCATCAGCGCGCCAAGCCCGATGAGGACCGCGGCTTTCAATTCGGTGAGCGTGCCGGGCAGGAAATGGCTGCTGACTGCGTTGACCTGCGGCTGCAACTGGTAGCGATTCAGCGCCAGACCCAGGATCATGAACACCACGGCGGCGTGTACCAGCGCCGCGAGATTGCGTTCCGCATTGAACCAGGAGCGTTCCGACGATTGTTCGGTGCGCAGGAGCGCGTTTTCGCCGAGACGGCGCGCCAGCACGATCAACGGATGTTCGTTCTGCCCTGCCATGCCCCCCGCTCCGTGCCGATGTCCGGTTGACGGGATTCTACACCCGCGGCGGCGGATCAATTCGAGGACACGTACTTCTCGCGGCGCAGGCTGTGGTTGTCGAAACCGATGGCCTTGAGGCGTTCCACCGAGGCATCAATCATGTCGGGGTTGCCGCACAGGTACACGATGTCGCGTCCGGCCTGGGGTTCGAACTCCATCAGATGATCCTGTACATAGCCCTGGCGCTCATGCGCCAGCGGCGGCGCAGACAGCCTGCGGCTGTAGCTGCCGACGAAGTGGAACTTGGGGAACTCGCGCGCTAGCCCCAGGAAATCCTCGCCGAACAACAACTCGTCGGGGCCGCGTACGCCGAGCATCAGCACCACTTCGTGCGTGCCGTCGCCCAGCAGCTTGCGCAATTGCGGCAGCATGGCGCGATACGGCGACACGCCGGTGCCGGTGGCGATGAGCAGATAGCGCGCCGGCGGGTCGTCGCGCAGCACGAAGCGCCCGAACGGCCCGGTGGCATCCACCTCGGCACCCGGCAACATGCCATACAGAAGGCGCGTAGCCCGGCCGTCCTCGACGAAGGTGGCGGCAATCTGGATTTCGTCCGCGCTGCCCGGAATCGTCGCAATGCTGTAGCTGCGGCGCAATTCCATGGCCTCCCAGGGCAGGTGCAGGGTGATGAACTGGCCCGGCACGTACGTGAACGGGGCGCCATCCGCGCGTTTGAAGCTCAACTGCCGGACGCGCGGCGTGACCATGCGGCTGGATTGCAGGACAAACTTGAATTTTTCGTGGCTCATGCGGGTAAAACGGAGGCTCGGACTCGGGGTGGGCCGCAGGGGCGCACTTTTTACCACAATTCGGCGGCCGCGCCGAGTCCGCGCTATAGTAAATGCCCGTTCCCGCCCGGAGCCCGCTGCCATGTCCGCACGATTTCCCGCATTCCGCTGTGCCATTTTCGGCGGCATCCTGCTTGCAGGCGGCGCCATGGCGGCGCCCGCTTCCACGCCGACACTGGATGCGCTGCTGCATCAGGCGACGGCCGGAAGCTGGCGTTCGGATGCCCACAAGGCCCGCGATCAGTACCGCCACCCCATCGAGACGCTGAAATTCTTCGGCCTCAAGCCGGACATGACCGTGATCGAGCTGTCCCCCGGCGGCGGCTGGTACACGGAAATCCTGGCGCCGGTATTGCACGACCACGGGCAATTGATCGAAGCCGCGCCCCCCGCCGACAGCCACGGCAAATTCATGCGGCGCATGGCGGAACGCTATGCGGTCAAGCTGAAAGCCGATCCCGCCGTGTACGGCAAAATCAGCATGGTGCCGTTCGCGCCGCCCGATGAAACCGCGCTGGGCCCGGATGGCTCCGCGGACATGGTGCTGACGTTCCGCAATACGCACGACTGGCTGAACCACAGCCCGGAAACCCTGGCCAAGGTGTTTGCCGCTGCGTACAAGGTGCTGAAACACGGCGGCGTATTCGGCGTCACCGAGCATCGTGCACGGCCCTTCGCGGATGCGGAGATCAGCTCCAAGACCCTGCACCGGATCCCCGAGGACTACATGATCACGCTCGGTCTCAAGACCGGTTTTCAATTGGCGGGCATTTCCGAGATCAACGCCAACCCGAAGGACCCGGAAGACATCAACATTCACCTGCTGCCGCCGAGTCTGGCCGGACCCGACAGCGAACACGCGAAGATGAAAGCGATCGGCGAAAGCGACCGCATGACGCTGAAATTCGTCAAGCCCTGATTCAGCGAAGTCCTGGTCCAGAAGCTTCCCCCGATCAAGTGGGCAGCATGACCATTCCTGCAGGAAAGATCAGGGCGCGTAGCGTTTCACGCACGGAAAACCGCAGGTACAGGACGGGCCGTTCGCCGATACCAAGGAACAACTGGGCGGCTTCTTCATTATCAACGTGCCGGACCTCGAGACGGCACTCGCCTGGGCGGTACGCTGCCCGCACTCGGAAGGCGGCGTGATCGAGGTCCGCCCCTGTATTGCGCCCGTGACGGGATAGCGCTGCGAGGACAAAAAGCCATGACTACCGACCGTGCCCTCACCCTGTTTGCGGCGGTCGCCGCTCACCATGGTGAAAGCTGGAGCTTCAATCCCGCACCGAAGTTCGGCGCCAATGCTTTGCGGGTCAACGGCAAAATCTACGCCGCGCTGACGCGCAAGCATCAGCTGCTGCTGAAACTGCCGCCGGCGCGCGTCACGGAATTGCTGGCAGCGAAACGCGCCCAGCGCATGCAAAGCGGCGGCCGGATCATGCACGGCTGGATCACGCTCGCTCCCAGTCGCAAGACGGAATGGATTGCACTATCCGTCGAGGCACGCGCATTCGTTTCCGCCGAAACCATGCGCAAGGGAAAATCCCGGTGAACTTCACTCTGCTTATCCACGAAACGCCCGAGCTGTTCGCCATGCGCGGCGATCCGGCTCGACGTTTCAAACTGTTTGCACCGATTGATGCGTACATCAGGATGCTGTGCGAGACCGGGGTGTTTGGCGGTGGCGCCGGCCTGGAACCGCCGGACACGAGCACTGCCTTTGTCGCCGATGGCCAGCGCCTTGCGCGTGTCAAAACCAAAATCCACGACGCCGGTATCGCTTTCGAAATCCCGCGCGATGACGAATTATCGGTGCGGCTCGACGCCGTGCTGGTAGCAATCTACGCCGCCTATGGCAGCGGCTGGGACGATGTAGCCGGCGCGATGCAGCAAGAATGAATTTCGGTTTTCTCGGGATTACAGTGTCGCGGTCACGGTCGCTTGGCAAACCTGCTTCAGCACGGATTTCATTTTTCCGAAACCCGGATGCTGCAGGGCCTCTGACGGATTCTGTTCGTCCATGTAGAGCCCCCAGCGCATTTCGATCTGCAAGGCTTCCACCTCCGGCATTGCGCCGTAATGCGCGGTGATGTAACCGCCCTTGTAGGGACTGTTGCGCACGACTTTGAACCCCTGCTCCCGGAACGCCTGCTCCACGGCCTGCGTCAACCCGCCCCGGTTGCTGGTGCCGTCGCGGTCACCGAGATAGATGTCGTCCGTCAGCGCGGCGTGCACCTGATTGGCGCGCGAGGCCACGCTGTGCGCATCAATCAGGATGGCGCGACCGAACTTTGCGATTTTCGCGTGCAACAACTCGGTGAGCTTCGCATGATACGGCGCATGCACCTGCGCACGGCGGCGCGCAATTTCCTCGACCGTGGGCGGCGTGCGGTAGATGTCCTCGCCCCAGAAGGTCTTGAGTGCCACACAGCCGGTCTCGAAACGCCCGGGGTACAACGGCGCATCGTCCGGCGGCCGGTTGAGATCCGCAACAAAGCGGCTGTAGGTCGCGTACAGCGTGGTCACGCCTAGGGCCGGCAGAAAATCATAGAGATGATGCAGGTGCCAGTCGGTCATGGGCAGGCCGCGGATGTAGTCGGATGCGAAATCCGCGGCGATGGCCTCGGGCACGTGTACGCCGGTGTGCGGAATACTCACCAGCAGCGGCGTTTCCGGTGCCGTTGGTTCGCGCAATTCATACGGCTTGATGTCCATGTGCTCCTCTCAGGCGGCATTCAGTCTCGATACGGTGCGCGCGAATTCCCGTGCGCTCCGTGCATCGTCCTTCACGGTGCCGTGATCCACAATGCGTCTGCCGCCCACGTACACGGCCGCGATGTCGTGACGGCTGCCACCGATGATGAAGGCATCGAGCAGCGTTCCAATGTCGTGACCGAGCCAGGGCGCGGCCTCCTCGTCCAGCACCACCAGGTCCGCGCGTTTGCCGACCTCGATGGCGCCGACCGGCTCATCCAATGCCGCCGCACCACCCGCGCAGGCGCGTTGCCACAGCGGCCGGCCCAGGCCTTCGCGCTCCGCCAGCCGTGCACGGCGTTGCTGACGCAAACGCTGGCCGTATTCCAGCCAGCGCAATTCCTCGACGGCATCAATGCGGCAATTGCTGTCCGAGCCGATGGCGACGCGGCCACCGGCTTTCACGAATTCATCCGCGGCAAACAGGCCGTCGCCGAGATAGGCCTCGGTGATCGGACACAGCACCACGGTCGCCGCGTGCTCACGAATCAGGCGCAATTCCGTGCTGCCCGCGTGGGTCGCATGCACCAGGTTCCAGCGCGCATCCAGCGGTATCGTGCGCGCCAGCAGTTCAATCGGCGTGCAGCCGTAGTTCTCGCGGCACTCCTCCACTTCGCGCTGCTGCTCGCTGATGTGGATGTGCACCGGAAACCGTTCGCCCAGAATCGCCGCGGCTTCCTGCAACACGCGTGGCAGCAGCTCCGGCTCCACGGCACGCAGCGAATGCGGCGCGATGCCGAGCCGCACGTCACGCAACTGCTCCAGCAGCCGCCAATAGTCGTCAAGTTTTTCATGCAGGAAGCGTTGCTGCTCCACTCGCGCCGGCTGACCGAATCCGCCTCGGCGGTACAATACCGGCAGCAACAACAACCGGATGCCGGTGACGCGGGCGGCTTCGATCACCGCGCGCGCCATATCCGCACCGGCGGTGCCGTCCGGCAGGTGATGCAGGTAATGGAATTCCGCGACGCTGGTAAAGCCGCCTCGCAGCATTTCGGTGAACGCATGACGCGCGATGACGAACATGTCCTCCGGCGTGACGCGCCGCGCCAGCCGGTACATGGCTTCGCGCCAACTCCAGAAGGAATCCTCGCCGCTCGTGGCTTCGCCGTGCCCCGCGAGGGCACGCTGGAATGCGTGGCTGTGCGCATTGGGCAGGCCGGGAATGGCAAAATAGCCGTCCACCGGACCCTCGGCCGGCTCCACAGCCGTTATCATGCCCGTTTCGTCCACGCTCAGCCGGCAATCCCTGCGGAGCCCGGCCGGTGTCAGGACATATTTGAAGGCAAGGGTGGTATCCATGCCGCTAGTTTCCCAGATTCAACCGACCGCGAACAGCAATGTATGACCTCCTGATCAAAAACGCGCGCCTGTATCCGTTGCTGACGGATACAAGTCCCGTCCCGGCGCGTACGCTGGCGGTCAACGACGGACGCATCGCGGCCCTGGGAGTGCCCGAGGATACGCCGGCCCGGGAGGTGTTCGATGCCCGCGACCGGTTATTGCTGCCCGGCCTCATGGACTGCCATACCCACGCGCTGTACGCCGGCGACCGCATGGCGGAACACGTACAGAAAATGCAGGGGGCAAGCTATGCCGACATCGCACGTGCCGGCGGCGGCATCCAGACGACGGTGGCGGCGGTGCGCGCCGCCAGCGAACAGCAGTTGCTGGATGAGACCCTGCCGCGCCTGGCCGCGCTGCGCGCCGAAGGCGTGACCTGCGTTGAAATCAAGAGCGGATATGGACTCGACGCCGCCACCGAACTCAAGATGCTGCGCGCCATCCGCAGCCTGCGCCGCCATATAGACATGGACATCTCCGCCACCTTCCTCGGTGCGCATGCCGTGCCGAAAGAGCGTTTCCGCGAGGATTACTTCAATGAAGTGATCGAAAAAATGCTGCCGGTAGTGGCCGAGGAAAAGCTCGCCGACAGCGTGGACATCTTCGTCGAACACATCGCATTCACGCCCGACGACATGCAGCATTTGTTCGAGCGTGCGGCCAAACTGGGGCTGCATTTGCGCGTGCACAGCGATCAGCTTTCCAACCTGGGCGCCACCGCGCTGGCCGCCGAATGCGGCGCGCTGTCCTGCGATCACCTGGAATACAGCAACGAGACCGACGTCGCGGCCATGGCCATGCACGGCACCGTCGCGGTGCTGCTGCCGGCGGCATTCTATTTCCTGCGCGAGAGCCGCAAGCCGCCGGTCGGGCTGCTGCGTGAACATGGGGTACCTATGGCGGTGGCAAGCGATCTCAACCCCGGTTCCGCCCCCGTGGCGAGCCTGCTCACCGCCATGCACATGGCCGGCATCCTGTTCGGCCTGACCCCGGCGGAAATCCTCCTGGGTGTGACAAAGCATGCGGCGCGCGTACTCGGCCGCGCGGACCGGGCCGGCGCATTGGCGCCCGGTTACCATGCGGATTTTGCATTGTGGGACCTGCCGGCGCCGGAATTTCTCTGTTATCAGCTCGGCGGACTCAAACCCGAAACGGTATTTTTCAAGGGCAAACCTTCATGAGCAGCAACCTCGAACTTTCCGGCGCCGATCTCACGCTCGAACTGCTGGCCGATTTCGAACGCGAACGGCCGCGTACGACGCTTGCCGCGCACGCGCGCGCGCAAATGCAGAAAAGCGTGGACACGGTACGACGCGTCATTGACACCGAACGTGTCTGTTACGGCATCAACACCGGCTTCGGCGCACTCGCGCGCCAGCACATCTCGCGCGACAAGCTGATCCAGTTGCAATACAACCTGGTGCGCAGCCATGCCTGCGGCGTGGGTGAGCCGCTGCTGGCACCGGTGGTACGGCGCATCATGCTGCTCAAGGCCAACAGTCTCGCCATCGGCCATTCCGGCATCCGTCCCGAGGTCGTGGAAACACTGCTCGCATTGCTCAACCACGATGTGCTGCCGGTGATTCCCGCGCAGGGCTCGGTGGGGGCGTCCGGCGATCTGGCGCCGCTTGCACACCTGGCGCTGGCGCTGATCGGCGAAGGCGAAGCCGTCCATCAGGGGCGGACCCTGCAAGGCGCCGAGGTGCTGCACGCGGCCGGTCTGAAGCCGGTTCAGCTTGAAGCCAAGGAAGGGCTGGCGCTGCTGAACGGTACGCAACTCTCCGCCGCACTTGCCATCGAGGGCTGGCTGCGCACGCGCACCGCGCTCATGTCGTCCATCGTGATCGGTGCGCTCAGCGTGGAGGCCATGGCCGGCAGTTACAGCCCCTTCGATGCACGCATTCACGTCGCGCGCAACATGACCGGCCAGATCAAGGTCGCGGAACTGTTCCGCAGTCTGCTGTCCGGCAGCGAGATCTGGCAGGCGCACCAGGGTTGCGACCGGGTGCAGGATCCCTATGCACTGCGCTGCATGCCGCAGGTATTCGGCGCCGCCTGGGACACGCTGGCCCACGTCGAGCACGTGCTGGCACAGGAATGCAACAGCGTTTCCGACAACCCGCTGATCTTCGGCGAGGACGTGCTGTCGGGCGGCAACTTCCACGCCGAGCCATTGGCATTCGTGTCCGATTTCATGGCCATCGCCGCCACCGAACTCGGCAACATCTCGGAACGGCGCAGCGATCTGCTGCTCAAGAAAATCAACCCGCGCCTGAGCATGTTCCTGGCGCAGGAACCCGGTGTGGAGTCCGGCTTCATGATTGCGCACGTCACGGCCGCGGCGTTGGCCTCGGAAAACAAGACTCTCGCGCACCCCGCCTCGGCCGACACCATCCCGACCTCGGCGGGCCAGGAGGATCACGTCAGCATGGCACCCTGGGCCGGACACAAGCTGCTGCGCATTCTCGACAACCTGGACCGCATCCTCGCCATCGAGGCCATGGCCGCGGCGGCGGCCATTGACGCACAGCGTCCCTTGCACACCACCGACGCACTGGAAGCGGTGCAGCAACTCATCCGCGAACACGTGCCCCCGCATGCAGGTGACCGCCGCCTGGATCGCGACATCGTCCGGCTCGCGGGCGTGCTCGCAGATGGTGCGATGGCGCGCTGCATGCCCGGTGCTGCCCGGCCCGCAGCCTGATACCGGGCATTTTTCCCGCTTCTCCCGCCATCCGGCACCTGCCCGCACCCCGCGGCCGATATGTCATTTGAAAGATATATCAGGATTTTTGTGCTAGACTTTCAGACAGTGCAATCAAGCCGCCGCGCGGGCCTTGTGCCCCCACGACTGGTTATGACGACCTCACGCAACGTGGGGGAGTCCGGGGCCTCCTGTTTTCCCCCTTTGACAGGAGGCCCCACTTTTTTGCATTCCCCGCTTGGGACTTTGGGCGCTACACGGTAAACTTGGCGTGCTCCCCGCGGATTCTGGTTCCCGGGGGCAAGCCACTCCCGCCCTGATCGCCTTATTCCGGAGATTCCATGTCCAGATCGTTGTTGCACGGTATGCTTTGGTGCTGTCTGTTATTGTTGAGCGGCTGTGGTGGCAGCGGCAGCAGCACTGGATTGTCGGTGTACATCACGGATGCGCCCATTGATTCGGCCATCGGCGCAAATATCGGCTTCACCGGCGTAACCGTTCAGGGCAGCGGCGGGGTGTACGCCTTTCAGTTTTCCCCCGTCACTCCCGATCTGTATCAACTGCAAGGCGGCGTGGAGGCTTTCCTGATCGGCGACGCACAAATTCCGGCTGGCAGCTATCATGCGATCTCACTGGATATGAACGCCGCCCCCGGCACCGGCGCGTCATTTCTGACGCTCGCGGACGGCACGTTGCATCAAATATACATCCCGACCGGCGAACCCACCCGGATTTCCGTTCCCATTGATTTCACATTGCCGACGAATGGGCAAGTCAACATCACCATAGATTTTGATCTGCGAAAGTCCATTATTCAGGATCCGAATGACCCGACAAAATTCATATTGCGACCGGTGCTTCGTGCGGTCAATAATGACGATCAGGGAACCATCAGCGGCATTGTGAGTGCCAGCCTGATCAGCGCCACCACAACATGTTCGCCAACCGTGTATGTGTATCGCGGCGATGTGACGCCGACGGACGTTGACGTCAACGCCGCTCCCGGAACAACCCAACCTGTAACCAGCGCCCTCGTGGGTCTGAATGATACAACCGGTGCTTTCAATTTTACCGCCGCCTTCCTGCCCCCAGGGGCATACACAGTAGCATTCACCTGTGAAGCGAATCTGGACTTTCCGGATTCAGCCGAGAACATCGCATTCACTTCAATCAAGCACGTCACCGTTTCAAGAAACGGCAATTCAGTCGTGACACTGGATTAACCCTGCCTGCTTGCCGACAGCTATTTCCGCATACCCCGTTCATAGCGCCGGAATACCCGTCCATAACCCGCGACGTAGATTGCCTGTAGTGCCGCGGCGATATAAAACGGCGTCATGAACATCCCTTCGGCAATCATCGGCCCGGCCACGCCGGGACCCAATGACTGCGGCACCTGGAACGAGGCTGCGTTCACGCTGGCAGCCAGCCCGCGGCGTTCATCGCGCACCAGAGACACGATCTGTGCCTGGCGCGCACCCAGCGATGCGCCACTTGATGCCAACCGCAGCATGTAAATCAGCGCCGCCATCCAGAACCACGGCGACAGCGGCAACAACGCCAACAATGCCACGCCGATGCCGCGTGCCCACAATACCGAGGTCACCAGTCCGTGACGCTCGCTGAATTTTCCCGCCAGTATTGACGTGACGCCGGTGAGCGCGAACGTGACCGCCATCATGGGCGCGATGGCGGCAGGCCCGAGCTGGAACCTGAGCGCAAACCAGTAGGCAATCAACGGGCCGGTCAGGCCAATGGACAGGCCGTTGAGCGTATTGAGTTGAAACAGCCGCCACAGGACGTGGTTCTCGAACCGTCGTGTCTGGCTGCCACGCTCTTTATTCACGATGGTGTGTGCCGCGGGTGTCGCGCGTTGCTCATGCGCCCCGCTCAGGAGCCAGAGATTCAGGGCACCGCCCAATGCCACGAGCACGAATATCGGGCTGTACGCCCAGCGTACCCCGAATCTGTGCACCCAGAAGGCCGGCAGAATGGCCAGCAAGGCTCCGGCCGCCATGCCGAAAAAGCCAAGCGCGGTGTTGAGGCTGTATACCCAGCCGCGCCTCGTCGCCGGGACTGCTTCAGCGAGCCAGGCCTGCTCTGCGGGTGCGAACGGTCCGGCCGAGCCATTGCTGCCCCGACCGAAACCGCCCACGATCACGGCCGCCGCCAAAGCCGCTGTACTGCCGGTAATCAGTGGCGCGAGTCCGCACAGCACCGTCAGCAATTCATTGCCCAGCAGAAACGTCTTGCGCGTATGACGATCGCTGGCAACGCCAATGACTATGCTCAGTGCGGCAGCAATCAGTCCGCCTGCAGTGAACGTCAGGCCGATGCTGAATCCGCTCCAGCCGAGCGCATGCAGGTACAGTGACAAATCCGCGACCAGTGCGCCTTGCGCCACGCTGCGCACGGCACGTGCAGCCAGTAACCGGCGCGTGGTGGGATGCAGTTCATTCGGCATCAGCCACATGGGGCAGTTCTTCGCGTCCTGTCAGTCGGCCTGCACGCGGCAGGAACAATGTGGCATCCAGAGGTTGCGGGAAACGGGTGGGGTCGGGAAACGATTTTACGCTTTTGCAGCGACACAAGGGTTGCAAAACACGGCGTTATTGGAATCTTCCACCACTGATGAAATGCGCCTTCCAGTAGGGATTGTCCAGTTGCGCGTAAGAGACCTTGCCGCCGGTTTCCGGCGCATGGATGAAACGTCCGTCTCCGATATAAATTCCGACGTGCATCTGCGCATTGCCCGCGATTTCGAAGAAGACCAGATCGCCGGGCCTGAGCATCTGGCGTTTTACTGGATGTGAGGCATATAGCTGCGCATTGGCGGTGCGTGGTACTTCGATACCGGCGTGCGCATACACATACTGCACCAGTCCGCTGCAATCGAATCCGTCCGGTGTCTCACCGCCATACAGATACGGCACACCCAGCTCGCTGCGCGCCAGTTCCACAACCCGGTTACCCTGCACCGTTTGCAGGGCTGGTTGCGCTGCATCCGGCCGTTCCGGCCACGGCGCACAGGCGCACAGCCCCAGGCTCAGACAAACAATCCAGCAGGCACTTTTCATGTCAAAAACCCAGCCATTCCGTACACGATTCCAGATCCTTCAGCGGCGCAGTCGCACGCGACGGGAAATGTTGTGCATGCGCAGATCGCGCAATTCGGGGTGGGCATGCGCCAGCATCATCAGACTGCGTGCTTCCAGCAGGGCTTCGTCAGCCGCCACGATGTCGGTTTCAAGCCCTTGTTCCTGCTGCCTCAGCAAGCTCAGCGCCTGGTCCCTGCTCACCTTCTCAAAGCGCAGCTTCATTCCGGCGCCAAGCTGACCCAACCGGCCATGATCCGCGGTAATCACCACGGCCAATACCGGATAGCCGCCGGTGGCCCCGTGATCCGGCAACAGGATAATGGGACGACCATCGCCGGGCACCTGAACCGCTCCCCCGACCATGCCCTGCGAAGGCAGTTCACCCACGGATGCAGGCAATTGCAGCGCTTCAACCAGTCTCACTCCGGCGCGGTCGCTGTCCGCGTGCACCGTAAAAGTGTGCGCGAGAAATTCACTGAAGCTCTGTTCCGAAAATCTGTCGGTGTGGGGACCCGGCACAACGTGGAGTGTAATCTCATTCCCGAGCCGTTCCGGTTTGCGCAAATAAAAACCATCGGTGCTGTGC
The DNA here is from genome assembly GCA_035701605.1 of Gammaproteobacteria bacterium. Classification (GTDB taxonomy): domain Bacteria; phylum Pseudomonadota; class Gammaproteobacteria; order Natronospirales; family REEB76; genus DASSKW01. The sequence goes on along the minus strand of DASSRV010000242.1, from coordinate 3,416 downwards.
GTCGGCTCTATTTCCAGCACATCGCCATTGCACAATACGGGATGTCCGAGACCGGACAGGGTATCTGTTGCCACGCTGCCAAGCACGCCCGGCGTGCGGATTCCCCCACGCACGGCCAAGTAGCTTCGCACGCCCTCATGCACTCTGCCGCAAACCAGGGTCTGGCCTGCTTGCACCGCCACACTCTGGTGCATCGCAAGCGGCCTGCCATCCAGCTCCGCCGCAAGTGTGGCGCCACTCAGCGCCAGCAGGCTGTCGCTTTCGAAGCGCAAGGTCGGCCCGGACAAGGTGATTTCGAGTCCCGCCATCAAATCATTCCGATTCCCGACCAGACGGTTGGCACGACGCAAACTCGGCAAGTCCGCGGCACCCGCACGCGGCACCCCCAGATGCGCGTATCCGATGCGCCCGCCATCCTGCAACAGGGTCCGGGCACCGGCAGCCAGCACGGTAATCATGGCAGCGCCCTGAACCGCACGGTGTCGCCCGGAGACAGCAGGCATGGCGCATCCCGGTCGGCATCAAACAGGCTGGCATCCGTTGTTCCGATCAAATGCCATCCACCCGGCGACGACCGCGGATAGATTCCGCAGAATTGATCCGCGATTGCGACGGCCCCCGCGGGCACGTGCACGCGCGGCGTCTTGTGGCGCGGCAGATGCAGGGCCGGATCCAGGCCGGTGAGATAGGGGAACCCCGGCGCAAACCCGATAAACGCCACACGGTAAACCGCCCTGCTGTGGCGATGCACGATTTCTTCCACGCTCAGACCGCTTGCCTGCACGATCATGCTCAGATCCGGCCCGTCATAGTGCATGCCGATTTCATGCTCGACCGGTTTGGATGAAAATGGCAGAGAGTACGTCGAATTCCGGATCCGCTCCGCAAGTCTTGCCGCATCCTGTTTCAACGGGTCAAAACGGATCAACAGACTTTGAAACCCCGGCACCACGTCCTCGATACCGGCGGAGGCTCCGACCAGCAACGCCTGACACAGAGCCTGAGCAGCCTGTGCATCCGGCAGTTCAATCAGCAGCGCGGCATCGCCGAACGACCGGATATTCATGCAAACGGAGCAATTCGCGCACCGGCCCGTTCCAGTGCTTCGCGCACGGCACGCGCAAGCATGACGGCGCCCGGCGTATCGCCATGCACGCACAGGGATTGCGCCCGTACCGGGAGGGATTCCCCAGTGACGCTTCGAACACGACCCGTGACTGCCATATCCACGGCGCGTTCCGCGACCTGCCGTGGATCGGTGATGACTGCTCCCGCCTGACTCCGTGCCAGCAATCTGCCTGTCTTCGTATAGGCACGATCCGCGAATGCTTCAGTGAACACGGCAATGCCGGTCGCCTGTGCGCGTTGTGCCGCCAAGGAACCGGCCAGGGTCAATATCCCGAGAGCCGGGTTGACACGCCTGAGCGCGGACAGCACTTGATCCGCCACCTCTGCATCATCCACCATGCGGTTATACAACGCACCGTGCGCTTTCACGTAGCGCACCCGCGCGCCGGTTTCCCGTGCAATGGTATCCAGCACCCGAATCTGCCGGGTGATCTCCGCGGCAAGCGTCCCAGGCGGCAGGTCCATGTCCTGCCGTCCGAAATTGGCCCGATCGGGATAGGAAACGTGGGCCCCGATGGTGACGTCGTTCAAGGTGGCCGCACGCACAGTCTCGTGCATGGTTTGCTCATCCCCGGCGTGCGCGCCACAAGCGATATTGACGCTGCTCACAATACCCAGCATGGCGGCGTCGTCCCCGCAACCTTCCCCAAGGTCCGCATTGAGATCAATGGTTTTACTGATGGGCATGAAGGCCTGGTTTAATCGCTCGCAATAAGTCCATAGATGAACATTACTCAGGGTCCTGGCATACCTCGATATCCGACGCAAACCCGCTCAAAGCGAGAATCAGTCCTCGCTGAACCAGCCTTTCCCGCAAAACGATCTCGATCGGTTACCCGCCGCCCGCCGGACTGGGTTTGGCAATGCCATTCTCCAACCAAAATATCTTGTCCCTATCGCGTTTCTTTTGTTCAGCCACCTCCTCCTTGGTTGCACAAAATGAATGTAGCAAGTGACTGCCTACTGGTTTTGTCCGCCAGCACAGCACATTCTCAGGATGATTGTTATTGATCGCCGCGACCGCAGCAGGCGTCACCTGATCAAGATGCTCTCCACTGTAGACATGATAACGACTCTGTCCGGATGAAGCACATCCGCCTAATAGCATGACCGAAAAGAGCATGTAACTGACATGGAATGTTTTCATCACCTACACCCTCCAAATTCGCAGACACCTGAGTTTCCGGCCTGACAAGTATAGTCCGGTTCCCAGAGGTATCACTTGCTGGCCCTGCGCAACTTTCCCTCAATCCAGCATCGGCAGATCCAGCCCGCGTTGCCGTGCAGTTTCGATGGCTTTCTCGTAGCCCGCGTCCGCATGCCGCATGACGCCGGTGCCGGGATCGTTGACCAGCACGCGCGCCAGCGCCTGTTCCGCGCGTTCGCTACCGTCGGCCACGATCACCACGCCGGCATGCAGCGCATAACCCATGCCGACGCCGCCGCCATGATGGAAACTGACCCAAGAGGCCCCGCTCGCGGTATTGAGCAGCGCATTCAGGATCGGCCAGTCCGCCACGGCGTCGCTGCCGTCGCGCATGGCTTCGGTTTCGCGGTTTGGCGAAGCCACCGACCCCGAATCGAGATGATCGCGACCGATGACGATGGGTGCCTTCAGTTCGCCGCGCCGTACCATGTCGTTGAATGCAAGCCCCAGCAGATGGCGCTCCTTGTAGCCCAACCAGCAGATGCGCGCGGGCAGGCCCTGGAAATGGATGCGGGCACGCGCCATGTCCAACCAGCGATGCAGGTGGGTCTTGTCCGGAAACAGCTCTCTGGCCCTGGCATCGGTTTTGTAAATGTCTTCCGGATCGCCGGACAGCGCCGCCCAGCGGAACGGTCCCATGCCTTCGCAGAACAACGGCCGGATATAGAGCGGCACAAAACCCTTGAAATCGAAAGCATTGGCGACGCCCGCATCCTGCGCCATGGCGCGGATGTTGTTGCCGTAATCGAAGGTGGGAATGCCTTTGGCCTGGAAACCCAGCATGGCCCGCACCTGTTGTGCCATGGATTGCTTGGAAAGCTCGACATATTTCGTCGCATCACTCTGGCGCAGCTTTGCCGCCTGAGCCAGTGAATGCCCAACAGGAATATAACCATTGAGTGGATCGTGCGCAGAAGTCTGGTCGGTTACCAGATGCGGCTGGAATTCACCCTTGAGAATCTCGCCAAACACTTCCGCCGCGTTGCCCAGCAAACCGATCGAGATTGCCTCGCCCTTTTCCATCGCCGCGCGCAGCAGCTTGAAGGCCTCCGACAGGGATTTCGCCTTGTGATCGAGGTAG